>JBKJSZ010000179.1:0-5637 GCA_046593675.1 Ferruginibacter sp. | reverse complement strand
GATGCAAAACTGATGGATCAATTAGGAACGTTCATAGCCAGTTATTCAACCGGAAATGTATTTCTGATGATTCTGGTAGTTACAACTTTTTCAATATTTCTTAGTGAGGTAATGAGCAATGTTGCCCAGGTAATTGTAATGGCACCTGTAATTACATCATTTGCTCTGGCCTTAAAAATAGATCCACTTTTATTGGGCATTCCCATGACATTGGGTGCAAGCTGTGCCGGCATGTTGCCAATGGGTACGCCACCAAATGCCATCGTTTTTGCCAGCGGGCATATCAAAATTAAAGATATGATCAAAACAGGATTTGTGATGAACATAGTTTGTGTTTTGCTCATTACTATTTTCTGCTGGCTCGTGCAGCCTATGATCATACGCCTGTTTTAAACTGCAATCACAATTTCAGGAAATTCATTTTTCTCAGCAGCCCATTTATATAGCAGTTCACTTTTAATAGGTTCATAAATTTCTTTTTTCATTGGATCTTCCGGTAATTCTACACATGGTACCAGAACCAGGCAATGCGGATCTACATAATCATAGTGCTTATCTATGGTTAAACCTTTTACCAGTACATATTTGAAACCGCTTTTCTGCAATTCATCCAGAGCTTTTACATTAAAAGGAGTAGTTCCTCCTTTACTTTCCAACATACCTTTTCTCATACATTTACATTTATATCTATAACAGTTTTACAGAAGTTTAGTTTCATTTTATTTCATAAACTTTATGTTGTTTAACGTTAACGGTTTATTTACTACAATACCTGCATAATGACAGTCATTTCACTTCTACAACCGTGGGCATCGCTTGTAATACTGGGTTATAAAACAATTGAGACGAGGTCTTGGTCAACTGCTTATCGGGGAGAATTGATGATTCATGCAAGCCAAGGAAAATCAGGTATGGGATTTTGCGATCAGCCCATATTTAAAAAATATTTACGAAATGTAGATGTACCTTTTGGAGCCATTATAGGTGTGGTTTCCCTGGACAGTATAATCCAGATCACCGATCTTGCCCTGAGTGATTCTACATTAAATGAAATGACTTTAGAAGAAAAAATATTTGGAGATTATACAACGAGCCGTTTTGCCTGGATTTTACGAAATCCTTTACCTCTAGATAAACCCATACCTGCAAGAGGTTATCAAAGATTATGGCAATATCATTTTAAATAAACCGTGGCGTTTTATTTAAGTTGAGATGAAAAATTTCAGGCATATTTTGTTTAAAGGAGATAATTCAACTATTTTAAATAAATATTGTTTTATAAAACTTTGTTTAGAACTTATAAAAACAACTATTGCTGAAAAAAATTAACTTTTAAATTAATCGTACTAAGAAGTGCCGTTTTACAATACATACAATCAAATTATTCATAAACATACAGGCACAACAATTATTCATTTTATAAAATAAAATCTGATGAGTAAGATTGAAAAAGGATGTAAATTCACTAAAATCATGAATTTGATAACTATATGATTCTTATAGTGGATGATAATCCAGAAAATATTTTCTCTCTCAGGAAAATTCTGGAAATCAACGGGTTTGAGGTAGATTCTGCTCTTTCAGGCGACGAAGCTTTAAAAAAACTTCTGCGTAATAAATATTATCTGATCATATTGGATATACAAATGCCGGGTATGGACGGATTTGAAGTTGCGGATGCTATAACAGGACTAAACAAAACAAAAGATATTCCGGTTATATTTTTATCGGCTGTGAGCAAGGATAAAAAATTTGTGGCACGTGGTTATCAATCTGGTGCCATAGACTATCTGACAAAACCTTTTGATCCGGATATTTTAATTCTTAAAGTAAAAACATTTTATCGTTTATATCAGCAAACGCTGGATCTTAAAAGGGTGCATGAAACTTTGCAGGCTGAAATAGAGATTAGAAAAAATACAGAAAGATCTCTGTCAGAAACAGTAGAAGAATTGCATTCCACACTCGAAAGTTTACCCCAGATCGCATTTTCCGCAGACGCAGAAGGTGTAATTGAATTTGTGAACCAGAAATGGTTTGAATATTCAGATAATTCGCAAGTTTTCCCTCTGCCTATCAAGGGATCTTCCACTATTGAAACCTTGTGGAAAGATTTTTTGAAAGAAGGCAATCAATTAATTTCTGAGGTGTATATTCAATCACATTTAAAAGAACATGCCGAATATTTTTTATTAAATATTATTCCGGTTTCCGTGAAAGGTGTTATACGTAAATGGGTTGGAACAATGACTAATATTCATCACCAAAAAATGATGAATGAAGTTTTGGAAAAGAAAGTGGCAGAACGTACTCAGGAATTAGAATCCATGAATGATGAACTGGAATTGAGTAATAATGATTTGCAGCAATTTGCCTCTGTAGCTTCGCATGACCTTAAAGAACCGCTTCGTAAAATTCAGTTTTTTAGCAGCAGTATTCTGAATAAATTTTCTGTAGAATCTGATTTACAGATATATTTAGACAAGATCAATCAGTCTTCTACAAGAATGGGCGCATTAATAGATGATCTGCTCAGTTTTTCAAAACTGTCAGAAAATATTTCATTTGAAAAAGTAAATCTCAATACCATAGTTAGCGAAGTTTTATCAGATCTTGAATTGCCGATTTCGGAATTGGATGCTCAATTGCAGGTTTCCCATCTTCCGGTTATAGATTCCATCCCAGGATTAATGAGGCAAATGTTTCAGAATATATTAAGTAATGCACTCAAATTTTCAAAAAAAGGAAATAAACCGGTGATTGTTATTCATACAGAATATGCTAACCATTTCAATAAATGTTTAATAAGTATTAGTGACAATGGAATTGGATTTGAACAAAAGTATGCTGAAAAAATATTTAACCTGTTTCAACGGCTACACCCAAAAGAAGTGTATGACGGAACGGGTATAGGACTTGCCATTGTAAAAAAAATTATTGAAAAACACCGTGGTAGTATTGACGCAGTAAGTGTACCAGGTTCCGGAACAAAATTCAATATCTTTCTGCCCATCGACCAATCCATTCAAACGAATTAAAGTTTAGCAAATGCGTTCTACATTTAACCGAAATCTGCTTATTGGCTTCAGCCTTTCCTTATTTTTATTAGCTGCCAGTTCAATTGCTTCCTACGTAAGTATTCATAATTTATCGAAGAATGCAAAGCTTGTAGATAATACAAACAGCTTAATAAATGACTTAACTACATCTTTGACTCTTTTAATAGAATGCGAAACAGGCCAACGAGGTTATTTATTAACCGGCAGAGAAGAATTTCTGGATCAATATACATCGAGTAAAACAAAATTACCCGCAGTTCTGGGAAGTATTAACAATCAGATCAGCTCAGATAACATGCAAATTTCAGATGCTAATACACTTAACACCGTTGCCAATAAAAGATTAGCCATAATTGAACGTTTGATAAATTATAAACGCAATAATAAAAATATTTCTTTAGAGGATCTTTTATTAGGAAAACAGGATATGGATGAAGTTCGTGAAGTGGTTGCCCGTATGAAAAACAGGGAACTGTTGATATTGCGTGATCGAACGGCAAAAATGAATGATTTTACCGCTTCCACTCCCTTGTTAATTATTGTGGCTTCTTTCCTTGCATTGTTAGTTACATTAGTTTTATTTTATAAGGTTTCAAAAGATTTTTCTGTACGAACCGAGTTACAAAGAAATCTGGAAATTAAAGAGAAAGAAACACACCAGCGGTTACAGATTATACAAAACATAGCCAAAGAAGTTTCAAGCGGAAATTATGCGTCGAGAATCATAGACGATAATGCTGATATGCTGGGATCGTTGGGTAAATTATTGAATACGATGGCGGAATCTTTGCAACATTCTTTTCAAAAATTATCCGAAAATGAATGGATGCAATCAAGCCTGGCAAATCTAACTTCCGGATTAATGGGAGAACAATCAGAAAAAGAAATTGCTGAAAATGTTTTAGAGATTTTAATACAGTCTACCAATTCTGAAGCAGGCACATTTTATATAGTGGAACAAGATCAACTGAACCTGATCTGTGGTTATGCAGTTGATGTTGAAAGTATTCCTAAACAAATTAACATAGGCGAATCACTTGCAGGAAAATCTTTTGCCGCTGATAAAATGATGATGCTAAAAGATATTCCTGAAGATCAATGGATGATTTCATTTTCCATGGGTAAAATTTCACCTAAGGAAGTGATCGCATTCCCCATCACGTATAATAATAAAGTTCTTGCAGTTTTAGAGTTGGCTTCCTTTCATAATTACACGGACCATGAATTGACATTTTTAAAAGAAGCGTTGAGATTTACAGGTGTTTATCTCAATCTTTCTCAAAACCGTAAAAAAGTTCAGATATTACTTTCTCACTCACAGTCACAGGCAGAAGAATTGCAAGCCCAGCATAGTGAACTCGAAAATATTAATGAAGAGCTGGAAGCGCAAACCCAAAAATTACAGGCATCAGAAGAAGAACTAAGAGTGCAACAAGAAGAGCTTATGGAGTCTAACGCCGAAATGAAAGAACGTTCACGCTTGCTGGAAGAAAAGAATTTACTTATTGTGGAACGTAATGCCGAAATACAACGTAAGGCAGAAGAACTGGAGCAAAGTACCCGGTATAAATCAGAATTCCTTGCAAACATGTCTCACGAATTGCGCACACCTTTGAATTCAGTTTTATTGTTATCTAAACTTCTTTCAGAGAATATGGATAAAAACCTCACTGCGGATCAGGTAGAATATGCCAACGTTATTCAAACTTCGGGAAATGGATTACTGACTTTAATAGATGAAATTCTTGATCTGTCAAAAATTGAAGCAGGTAAAATGGAAATTGAATTGCATTCGGTTACCATTAATGAAATTAAAAATGATATGATTTCCCTTTTCAACCCGGTGGCGAAAGAAAAGAAATTATCTTTTATTATTGAAATGGAAGGAGATATTCCGGGATCATTCATTACAGACAAACTTCGAATCGAACAGATATTAAAAAATCTTTTGAGCAATGCTTTCAAGTTTACGGCAACGGGCAGCGTTAATTTGAATATTCGGTTTCACCCGGCAACTTCCATGATCGAGTTTTGTGTAACGGATACAGGAATTGGTTTAGAGGATGATAAATTAAAATTGATATTCGAAGCCTTTCAGCAAGCGGATGGTTCTACCAGACGTAAATATGGAGGAACAGGTCTCGGCCTTTCCATCAGCAGAAATCTTGCACACCTTTTAGGTGGAGAATTAGTAGTAAAAAGTGAAGTAAACAAAGGCAGTGAGTTTATCTTATCCGTTCCCATAGATCATTCTGTAATACATTCTCAGGAAGTTATTGCTCCTAAAAATGTAACTGTTCCATCATTTGTTCCGGAACGGCTCACTGTACAATTAATTCCCGCAAATATTCCGGACGATCGTAATAATATCATTGCGGGAGATAAATTATTATTAATTATTGAAGATGATGTTTCGTTCGCTAAAGGTTTACTGGATTTCACCCGCTCACAAGGTTATAAAGGCATAGTTGCAGTGAGAGGAGATGAAGGTATAGCACTCGCTTCAAAATTTCTACCTACTGGTATTTTACTCGATCTTCAATTGCCGGTGAAAGATGGTTGGGAAGTGATGGAAGAT
>JBKJSZ010000384.1:0-2886 GCA_046593675.1 Ferruginibacter sp. | reverse complement strand
CTCACCTAAACTTCCATAATCACTGATGTTTGAATTGCCTGTTCCTGAAACAACGAAATAATAGGTTCCTGCAGTTAAGTTGGTATCAATAATTACATCCATATAACCTATTTTATCATACGATTTAATCAGCATATTTGATGCGTTATACATATCAACTTTGAGATCTACATTCGCTCCCACGTTGGCTGCATTTATTGCAAAAGGTTTTGCCTGAAAATGAACAGTTCTTGTATTATTTAAAACCATTCTGAATGCATCTTTATCGCTGTTTGTTTCGATAATTCCGTTTATTGAAAAGGAATTGTTGTTCAATAAAGTGACAGAAGCATCATTTGTTTCTGCGTAATCATCTGTACGAAATCCAAATCCATTTTGAGTGGTGATGATGGTAAGATTGTCCTGAAGATTGCTGCAACCATAAGGAGTTGGTCCGGCATTCCATCCGGTCATATTTTTATAATAACTATTTCCCATTATAGGAGCCCAGCCTGTTTCGCCCGTTCCTGATCCTTCAGAATAGGTTGCGATAAGACGGCACGTTGCATCATACGCAGATTGGTGAGAAAGTCCTAAAGAATGCCCCGTTTCATGAGAACAACATTCTGCTACATATTTTGGGTTGTTCTGTAACCTGTCCTGGAAAACGAAAGCAGGTGTATCATCTCCCCATGTAAATGAACCTACATAAGAAATTCCGCCAATGCCTGACGTCCAGCCACTGGTTGGAGTAATGATCACTCTGATCCTTCTGTTAAGAGGAGCACTCAAAAAAACCGTAGAATCTGTAGTTACATTTACATTAAATGGCCTGAAATCTTCAGATACACGATTAAATATATCTGTGATTTGACTATTGGTCATGGTAGAAGGCGCACACAATAATGTATTGCCGTTGTTCCATCCTGTACTCATTACAGTTTGTCCGTCAAAATCAAGAAAGATGGTTGGTCTTGCAGTCGCAAAACTGCTTAGCCTTGGTGTCTGACTGTTAACTTTTCCACCTGACAGTAGAAGGAAAAAGATGAAGAGGATTGTGAAGTTTTTCATGTTATTGGATTTTCTGCAAAGCAGTAGTATGGATTTGGATGGATAAGAAAGTGATCAATGACACACCTCCATAATTCGTTCTGTATTTATTTTTTTAAATGCATAACCGCTTCCGTCCCGTTCAATCATAAATCCGTCACTGGCATCTTTATCCATTATTCTTCCTACATACGATATTGTATGATCTTCATTGATTTGCTTTGATAAATGGAAAACTGCATTATTATATCCTGTCAATTGTATAGTCATTGATTGCAGGTTGCTGTATTTTAAAATATTACTTAAAACTCTTCCTGAAAAAGAGTTATTGTTTGAAAATGTAAATGTAACCGGGTCGCCTTCAGATGCTGTAAAAGCATTTGCAAGATTGATGGTGGAGCAATTCATCCTGTCAGGTTGATTGCCGAATAAAGCCGGTTTGTGTGTGGTTTGTGCGAATGCACCTGAAGTTAGGCAAAGCAGTAGCAGAACCCATGTGGTTTTTAGAGGTTTCATGATATTGTTTTTTCAGAGAGATCGAATTACAATATCATAAACGCCACATAAGACTGCTTATTATATAAAATGCAAAATAATTATGAATTTAGTACTGGCCTGTGCTCAGCATAACAAGTGTACAGGCTTCCAGGGTTTCTATTCCGTTATTTTTTGCCAAAGAAGCAAGTTCCCGATTTTCGGTGCCGGGATTAAATATGATCCTTTTTGGATTCAGGCTTAGGATATAATCATAATACTGCTTTTGATGGGCCGGATTCAAATAAAGCGTAACCGTATCAATACCAGTATAAATTTCTTTTTCGGTGTGGATGGTAACGCCATTTACTGAGCCTTTTTGTTTTCCCATGGCTATAACCGGATGATTGTTGCGCATTAATTTATTGACTGCCAAATAACTGTAACGCTGAGGGTTTTCAGAAGCACCTATTACCAAAGTTTTCTTTTCCATTATTTAGCTTTTAGTCTAAAAACAAATGCGATATTTTTTTTCCCGGAATCATACAACTTTCTTTTTTGCCAAACCATTTGTAACGATTGGTAGCAATAATGTTGTACACGCCATCCCTTATGAATCGAGGTACAATAATAAAGCCATATGCTAAAGCAAAACGACCACCCAGAAGTTTTAAAACCATTAAAGCGGCGGTTGATTTATTAAAAACTTTATTCTGGTAAACTAAAATAAATGAATCCGGATCAGGAGAATCTATATCAAACTGTTTCATAATGTTTGAACCAGTATTGCTTTGTAAGGAAGTAAAACGCAATATTTCATTCCTGTCATTTCGTATTACAAAATTGACGGCGCCGTTGCATAAATTACAAATCCCATCAAAAAGAATGACGGGATTTGAAATATTGTTCATAATGGAATTGATTACAGCAACATGGTGATAGGATCCTGTATCAGTTGTTTCAAGGTTTGTAAGAAGGCAGCACCTACAGCGCCGTCAACACTTCTGTGATCGCAACTCATGGTCACCTTCATTACATGGGTTGATACAAATTCATTATCTTTTGAAACAACAATTTCTTTTATTTTTCCTACTGCTAAAATGCAACTGTCTGGCGGATTTATGATGGCCGTAAATTCTTCAATATCCATCATTCCTAAATTAGAAATGGTGAAAGTATTGCCGCTGAATTCCTGGGGTTGCAATTTTTTATCACGCGCTTTTGCATATAATTCTTTTGCTTCCCCCGCTATTTGTGCTAAAGTTTTCAGGTCTGCATGTTTAATAACGGGAACGATCAAACCTTCCGGCCTGGCCACGGCTGAACCAATATTAATATGGTGATTATGCCTTATGAAATCACCCATCCAACTGCTGTTCACAT
>JBKJSZ010000335.1:0-2836 GCA_046593675.1 Ferruginibacter sp. | reverse complement strand
TTTCTCTTATAATCAAAACAAAAACTATTTTTTATGAAAAGAAAATTTCAGTTAACACTTGCTGCCGCCATTTTTGCCATGTTTTTTACAGCCTGTTCTACACCTGCCGCCGAAGCGCCAAAACCAGTTGATACCGATAAAATAAAGGTAGAGATACAGGCCATGGAAGATGCATTTGCCAAGGCGGAAAAAGATAAAAATGCCGATGGAGTGGTAGCTTATTACAGCGACGACGCCATCAGTTATAACCGTAATATGCCACCCAGCGTTGGGAAGGCGGCAATAAAGGAAAAAGTTGAAAAGCAAATTGCAAAAGACACAGCAGGGCTTACCCATGTGTATAAAGTGGTAGATCTTTTTGCTGAAGGAAATATGGTAACAGAAGTAGGTTCATTTTCTAACCTTAATGCTGCCGGCGTCGAAGTGGATAAGGGGTTTTATATGTCATGTTTTGAAAAGCGTGATGGTAAATACGTGTGTGTAAGGGATATGAGTGTCACCACCATGCCGGAAAAAACTATGGCAATGCCCGCTCCATAAAAATGAATTTTATTTTTTTACGAAACGGAGACTGCATAAATGGGTCTCCGTTTCGTTTTACATACCAAAATGGAATGATATTTAGTAAAATTTTGTTTAAGCTCTTCAAAGTTTTTCAGCGTAATAAAAATAGATTTCGCCTACGCTATATGTGATTGTAATTTCACTTCATTCTATTAAATTAAGCTGGGCATTCATTTTCACATTGTAAGGAAGATTTACATGTCAGCATGTATTAAAGAGTCCGTTTTTCCCCATCTCCCAAAAATATTTCACCGTTCATTTTTATTATCTACTATTAATAACATGGGTTCAACTAAGCACATCATTTTAATTATTTTGATTGTTTTATGAGTTTCTTTTTACAGAAAAAAAATAAATGAACTGGTAACAGACACAACAATTGTAATTTAAATATTTTATACATACTTAAATATTTTCTATATTTGATTTCACTTTCTTCTTCTTCTTTTTCTACTACACTTCACTACCCGGGAAAAAAACATTAATCATCTTAAATATTTTGTTATGCAAAAAGTAAAACTTTTAGGCAAAATTGTCATTCCCGTAATGGCGCTTGCATTCATTTCATCCTGTCAGAAAAATAGCCAGGATTTGATAGCACCTTCTGAAACCATATCTGAAAGAATCATTCATCCGCAACCATCTGCTCGAGGGCCTGTAGATTACAACACTTTTTATGGTCCTACGAGGGAAATGGGTAACGGGTGGATACGCTCCTGGGCTAACATCCAACGATCTGACAATACGCCTCTTGCAATAGGAATTGAATATGGTGTGGGTGCATTGGATAATCTTTCAACTAATGCTACCGCTTTTGCAACTAATACATTTATGTTGCCCTTTCATCAGAAAGTAAAGGCGATCACTCCATTTGATCATGTAATGGTGAACTGGAATCCGGCTGGCCATGAACCTCCGGGTATTTATGATGTCCCTCATTTTGATATTCATTTTTATAAAATACCTGTTGCGCAACAAATGATGATAACGGCTGCTCCAACAGCTCCGCCAGCGTCAGGTTATCTGCCACCAATGTATGTATTTAATGCAGGTGCGGTACCACAGATGGGAACACACTGGCCTGATCCTACATCACCTGAATTTCCACCCACTTTGTCGCCCTTCACCCATACCATGATTTACGGTTCCAATGAAGGTGATGTTATTTTTGTTGAGCCCATGATCACTAGGGCATTCCTACTATCAGGAACAACTGTTAATAAGAATTATCCCCAACCTGCTTTGTTTGCACCTTCCCATACTTATTATCCTTCAACGTATAATATATGGGAAGCCAACGGCAGGCATTACGTTTCGTTGAGTAATTTTATTTGGCGATAAATTTACTCCTCCTATTGAGATGTACAAACGCAGGTTAGCCTGCGTTTTTTTTTGAATCTCTGCGTACAACCTAACAGGTCTATAGACCTGTTAGGTTGTACTATGTCAATTGATTCCCCTTTTATAGAAGATGTTATTTTAATAAATGGTTTAATTCCCGATCGGCTGTATTTAATTGAATTTTCAAGTAGGTTGGTGATGAGTTGAGTAATTCGAATAGGTTTAAAAGAATTGGGGATAACGCCTGATTTTTCCGTTAACTAAAATTTATGAGTTGATTAAAAATTAACAGGAAAAGACTTACATTTTAAAGTTTTCCTTTCAACTCTTCTATAATTTTTTTATGTACCTCCTTATACGCTAACAATACTTTCATTTCCATTTCTAAGTCATGTTGTGTGTCCAGCCTTGTAATATCTAATTCAGAAGTGGACAAAGACTGAATAGTATCAAACCACAAACCATCCCTACTATTTTTTTTTATATCCTTGCTTGCTGATCGTCCGGCATTGTTCACCAGCGATAAGCGTGTTTTTGTTTTAGCATAGTCGTTTTTCATCTCCAATACCTTTCTTTTAATTATCTCAGATTTAAATTCATAATCTGCCAATTTATAATGATGATAGTATAACAGCTTGCTTCGCCAGTATGCTGAGGGTTGGGGTTCCTCATTAGTCTTAGTTTTATTTGTTTCCTGTTCATTTTGAATAAGCTGCAGGTATAAAAACGTGAGTTTATTGGATGCTTCACCACTCAATTCGCGTTCACCACGCTCTACAAGGTTCACCATTCCCATGGAAACCCCCAGGTATAAGGCAAGTTGGGATTGACTTAGCCCGGTTTTATTTCGAATTTCTGTTATCATTTCTGTATCAGGTTTAAATTTATTTTTTGATCGGATACTAATCCAGTATCCGGCAAAGCTGTATCC
>JBKJSZ010000330.1:0-10867 GCA_046593675.1 Ferruginibacter sp. | reverse complement strand
GTGATAAACAGATCACCCGAAGGTCCGTTTCCACGTCCGGGATTGCCGTATCCTTTTAATTTTAAAACCTGCCCATTTTCAACGCCAGCCGGAATAGTGATCCTAACATTTTTATTATTGATATTAAAAGTTTGCTGGTGCTTTGTAAAACTATCAGACAAATTTAAATTGATACTCGCATTCACATCCTGACCGCGACTCGCTGCCGCTTTACCTCCTCTGCTTCTGCCTCCAAACATGGAAGCAAAGAAATCAGAGAAATGATCATCATCACTTCCTTCGAAAGAATAATTGCCAAAAGGCTGCGATTGCGATCTTTGTCTTTGTGCCTGATCAAACTGGTCGCCATGCTGCCAATCCTTGCCGTATTTATCAAATTTTGATCTTTTTTCCGGATCACTTAAAACTTCATTGGCTTCATTGATCTGCTGAAATTTTTTATTCGACTGTGGATCCGGATTCGTATCCGGATGAAATTCTCTTGCCAGTTTCCGGTAAGCTTTTTTTATTTCGTCGGCTGTAGCATTTTTAGAAATGCCAAGAACACTATAATAATCGATAAATTCCATTTCGGCATATTTATACAAAGATACGATCAGCGTGTGCGGATACTAATACTTTGGTTTTCTGATATTGTACCTTTTACTATAAAGGCAATTAAGTATTATAATGTCAATTTTTCTTCCACGTTTATATTAATCTTTATTAATGTTTAAAGGCCAAGTAGGTAAATGCATATTCATAAGGTTTTTAAAAAGAAGTTTTCAAAAACGAATCTGTAAAAAAATCCCCATCTTAGAAAAGACAGGGATTATATTATTTAACCTTCAAAGTATTAATATCCCATTCCACCCATATCAGGAGCGCCGCCCGGCATTCCGCCTTCCTCTTTTTTAGGTTTGTCTGCTATCACACATTCTGTAGTTAATAACATTCCTGCAATAGATGCTGCATTTTCTAAAGCCACACGACTTACTTTAGTTGGATCGATAACACCGGCCTTAAATAAATTTTCATACACTTCTGTACGTGCATTGAAACCAAAATCACCTTTACCTTCTTTAATTTTTTGTATCACGATAGAACCATCAATTCCGGCATTTCCCGTTAAGGTTCTGATAGGCTCTTCTAAGGCACGTCTCACAATTGCCATACCTGTTTGTTCATCTGCGATTTGTCCTTTTACTTTAGGATCAAGGCTCGCAATGGCACGGATATACGCTACACCACCACCCGGAACAATTCCTTCTTCCACAGCAGCACGCGTTGCATGTAGAGCATCATCTACTCTGTCTTTCTTCTCTTTCATTTCCACTTCTGTAGCAGCACCCACATATAATACGGCAACACCGCCGGCTAATTTAGCAAGACGTTCCTGAAGTTTTTCTTTATCGTAATCGGATGTTGTATTTTCAACCTGTGCTTTAATTTGATTTACCCTTGCAGTAATATCTTTCTTTACACCTTTACCGCCAACAACGGTGGTATTGTCTTTATCAATAGTAACCGAAGAAGCCTGACCTAAATAAGTAAGATCCGCATTTTCAAGTTTAAACCCTTGTTCTTCACTCACAACGGTACCTGCAGTTAAGATACCGATATCAGTCAGCATTTCTTTTCTTCTGTCTCCAAAACCAGGAGCTTTCACAGCGGCCACTTTCAAAGTGCCACGTAATTTATTTACCACCAGAGTTGCCAGTGCTTCACCTTCCAGATCTTCTGCAATGATCAACAGAGGACGTCCGCTTTGAGCCACTTTCTCCAGGATATGGAGAATATCTTTCATAGCAGAAATTTTCTTATCATATATAAGAATGTATGGATTTTGTAATTCAACCTGCATTTTTTCGCTGTTGGTTACAAAGTACGGGCTGATGTATCCGCGATCAAATTGCATACCTTCTACAATATCAACCGTTGTATCCGTACCTTTTGCTTCTTCCACCGTAATCACACCTTCTTTTCCCACCTTTGCAAACGCTTCAGCAATTAGTTTACCAATAGTTTCATCATTGTTGGCAGAAATTGTGGCCACCTGCTGAATTTTTTTACTATCGTTACCAACGGTCTGGCTTTGCGATCTTAAATTTTCAACGATCAGTGAAACAGCTTTATCAATGCCTCTTTTCAGATCCATTGGATTTGCACCGGCTGCCACCATTTTCAAACCTTCACTGATAATACTTTGCGCCAATACGGTAGCCGTTGTAGTTCCGTCTCCTGCAATGTCTGCAGTTTTTGAAGCCACTTCTTTAACCATCTGTGCACCCATATTTTCAATTGGGTCTTCCAGTTCAATTTCTTTTGCAACCGTAACACCATCTTTGGTTACCTGTGGAGCACCGAATTTTTTCTCGATAACAACATTACGGCCTTTAGGTCCTAGTGTAACTTTCACAGCATTCGCCAGAGTATCCACCCCTTTTTTCATTTTGTTGCGGGCTTCAATATCGAAATATATTATTTTAGACATTTTTTAATTTTTGTATTTGTTATTTGTAATGAAATATAATGACACCTGTAGCGGATCATTTATACAATTGCGAGGATATCACTTTCTCTCATGATCAGGTAATCATTTCCTTCCACAGTAATTTCTGTTCCGGCATATTTGCCATATAAAACGCTGTCGCCAGCTTTTACGGTTACAGGTTCATCTTTTTTACCGGGTCCCGCTGCAATAACGATTCCGTGTTGGGGTTTTTCTTTTGCTGTATCCGGGATAATAATACCGCCGGCAGTTTTTTCTTCAGCAGCAGCAGGTTTCACAATTACTCTGTCATGAAGCGGAGTAACGTTTAACTTTTTGGCCATAAATGTATTTTTAGATTTTTGAGTTCAAAAAAAGTAGCTTTTTTTGGTATGCGAAGGTAGGCGAATTTCATACCAATCGATTGAATATGATGTGTTGACAGTTTTACAGCAATAGTTCCTGCCAATATTCTCAAATGTTAAGACAAATTTGCACTTATAACTTTTTTTCAGATTTTCCCCATCACCATTTAATAACGCTTACTTTTGCAAACTCATTAAAGTTCTTACAATGATCAGCAGAAGAAACATTAGAGTGAAAGTGATGCAAACGCTGTATTCCATTGACAGTATGCAAGGTGATGAAAAGTTGGGTGAACCAGAATTGATGTTGACAAAGAAGATTGAACAAAGCAGGCAGTTGTTTACCTACCTTATCTATTTTATTACAGAGACTGCCCGGTATGCCGAAAAGGATGCTCAGCTTAAAGCCGGAAAACATTTGCCTACTGCGGATGATCTTACCATAAATACAAAAATTGCAGGCAATGAATTAATGTGGAAGATCATGGAAGACAATTCATTTAAATCTGCCATCCAGGAATTTAAACTGGATCATATACTTGATAAAGAATTATTGAAGAAGATCTATCAGCAATTAACCTTAGCCGAAGGATACAAAGAATATATAGAAATTCAATCCAGAGATAAAAAAAATGAAAGGCTCATTCTGGAATTAATATTTAACCAGACCATGCTGCCCAATGAGGATTTTATCAGTCATATTGAAGAGCATTTTATTAACTGGGATGACGATGCAGAAATGATGCAATCCCTTGTGATGAGTTTTCTGCATAAAACCACCCAACCTGCATTCAATGATATTTTAAGTAATGAGAAATGGGTGTTTGCTAAATCATTATTAAAAACAACTTTAGAAAAGGCGGCACACGTAAAAGAACTAATAAAACCCAAATTAAAAAACTGGGATGCAGAAAGAATTGCGGCGCTCGACTTTATAATTTTACAAATGGGGATTTGTGAATTTTTATATTTTGACACCATACCCACAAAAGTTACCATTAATGAATATATTGATCTTGCAAAGGATTACAGCACACCACAAAGTGGTCAGTTTGTAAATGGTCTCTTAGATAATATACATAAAGAACTGACCGCCCAGAACAAAATAGAAAAGCGTAATTATAAAAACAGTACCTTATAATTTTATTGAATGAAGCAGACATTATTTACCCTTGGTATTTTAATTTTAATTTTCAGCAGTTGTGATGTCAGAAATAAAAACAAATCCAAAATTGATACAATTGCCGTAATGGATTCTTTACAGGAAACTTCTGTAACCATCATTGACAGTGTGTATGATTTCGGAAAAGTTGTAGAAGGTGAAATGGTAGAATTCAGTTACCGTTTTAAAAATTCGGGAAACAAACCTTTAGTGGTTAGTAATGTATCGGCAAGTTGCGGATGTACTGTTCCTGAAAAACCGGAGGCTCCTGTTCAACCGGGCGAAACCGGTTTTATAAAAGTAAAATTTAACAGTGATAAACGTGTGGGAGAAGCTCATAAAACCGTTATGGTTCATTCAAATGCCAATCCCGAATTTCCACAGCTTCTGCTGAAAGGAATTGTAATTTCAAAACCCAATCAATAACCGCTGGTAACAGCATAAAAAACAACCATGCAATTGTTAAGTATTTTTTTGATGATGGATCCTCAGGGAAAAGGAAGCAGCACAGGCACATTGATAATGATGGGATTGATGATCATTGTTTTCTGGTTCTTTATGATTCGTCCGCAGGCTAAAAAAGCCAAACAACAAAAAGAGTTTTTGAATAACATTCAAAAAGGTGATAAAATTGTTACGATTGCCGGAATACATGGCGTTGTAAATAAAGTAAATGATGATACCACGCTCATGCTGGAAACAAGCCCGGGCAGTTATATCAAAATAGAAAAAAGTGCAATTAGTTTAGAGTGGACAGCCAACATTAATAAAATTTCTGCTGACGTAAAAAAATAATTATTTCATGATGCGAATCGGCCTCACCGGTGGTATAGGCAGCGGCAAATCAACTGTCGCACGCATTTTTGAAGTGCTGGGAATTCCCGTGTATTATGCTGATGAAGCTGCAAAAAAGCTTATGGCTGAAGACGAGGAATTAAAACAACAAATCATTGCGGCATTTGGTGCCGGAAGTTATACTGATGGCCGCTTAAACCGCGGCCATTTATCTTCTATCGTTTTTAATAATCCGGAACAACTTGCTTTATTAAATTCTATCGTACATCCGGTTACCATACAGGATGCCCAAAAATGGATGGAACAACAAACATCTCCTTATACCATTAAAGAAGCGGCTTTAATTTTCGAAAGCGGTTCTCAAAAAAATCTTGATAAAGTTATAGGCGTACATGCTCCGGAAGAATTACGTATTAAAAGAATTATGCAACGTGATAAAATTACGGAGGATGGAATTCGTCTACGTATGCAAAATCAAATGAACGAAGAAGATAAAATGAAATTATGTGACTTCGTTATATGGAATGATGAAAAACATGTATTAGTTGAGCAGGTATTGGAAATCGATAAAATATTACGAGGAAATTAAACTTTTTTATTTTTTCAGATAAGTTCTGCCAATGCTTTACTGATCTTATCCAGACCTTTCTGTAGATTTTCCCGGCTGTTAGCAAAAGAGATACGTATACAATCAGGCGCACCAAATGCATGTCCGTTTACAACAGAAACATGGGCATCTTCCATCAGGTACATACACAATTCATCTGAACTGCTGATCAACTTTCCTGATGGAGTTTTTTTTCCAAAAAAAGACTTTACGGTAGGAAAAACATAAAAGGCTGCAGGTGGTTCAGTGACTATAATTCCGGGAATATTTTTTAACCTGTTTACCACTATATCGCGCCGCATAGAAAACTCTTTAACCATTTCCAGAGTGGGTTTCATATCTCCGTTTAATGCCATAATGCCTGCACGTTGCGTAATAGAACTTGCGCCACTTGTAAATTGTCCCTGCACTTTATCACATGCTTTGGCTATTGCAGAAGGAGCTGCCATGTATCCTAATCTCCAGCCTGTCATTGCATATCCTTTACTCAAACCATTGATTACAATAACACGATCTTTTATAGAATCGAATTGTGCAATGCTTTCATGTTTTCCTACATAATTTATGTGCTCATAAATTTCATCACTCATAATAAATACATGAGGAAATTTTTCAAATACTTTTGCAAGCAATAACAATTCTTCCTTTGTATATAACGCACCTGTTGGATTACAGGGAGAAGAGAACATGAACAGTTTTGTGGAATTTGTAATTTGTGCTTCCAGTTCTGCAGGCGTTATCTTATAGCCGTTTTCAAATCTAGTGTTTACCAATCGAACCGTTCCACCGGCAAGTTTTACAATTTCACTATAAGTAACCCAGTAAGGCGTAGGTATAATTACTTCATCTCCAGCATCTACCAAACTTAATACAAGATTGGCAATACATTGTTTAGCTCCGGTACTCACTACAATCTGGTCCGGAGTAAAATGAAGGTTGTTTTCTCTTTTAAATTTTGTACAAATGGCTTCCCGCAAATCTAAAAATCCGGCAACAGGTGTATAATGACTAAAATTATCATCAATTGCTTTTTTAGCCGCATCTTTAATATGCTGAGGTGTGTCAAAATCAGGTTCTCCAAGGCTTAGATCGGTAATATCCAAACCTTTTGCACGCATTTCTCTGCACAGTTTTGCCATCTTGAGCGTTTCCGGCTCGTTAAACCTGTTCAGCAAAGATGATAACACCATAGCAATTATTTAAGGCGCAAAAGTAGGTTAATTGTTTAAAAGCGAATCGGTTAATCAGCACATTAGCCATACATAGGAAGTAGAAGAAATTAAATACGAAACCATATCCTTTTATCTTTTTAATTTGCCTATGTAATATCTGATGTAATTTTTAAATTTGTGATTCAACCGAAAATGCATTTTAAACAACAACTCATATAATATAGAACAGAATTGAATAGTATTGTATGGAACACTTTAAAACCATAGAACAATATATAAGTAAACAAAGTCTGCCGTTTCAAAAAATCCTGATTAAAATGCAAAAAGTGATTCAGCAAGCGGCTCCTGATGCTTTTCCCTGCATTAAATACGGAATGCCTACTTATTTTCAGGTTAAAAACCTGGCACATTTTGCGGCCTGGAAAGAACACATCGGCTTGTATCCTTCAGCTTCTGCAATCATTGCATTTGAAAAAGAATTAAAAGGATATACAACTTCAAAAGGAGCCATTCAGTTTCCTGTTCATCAAACTATTCCATACGAACTTATTTCGCGGATAATAGAATTCAGGGTAAAGGATGTTCTGGCAAAAAACGGATTACAGCGAAAGAAATCTATTGCAAAGAATAAATCTGCCGATTGAACCTGTTCTAAAGTAAATAAATCAATTATTGCTTTTAGAAATTGCAGATTTTAAGAATGTAGAGGAAACTGTATTCAAAATTCCTGTTTCTTTTACACATCATGAATGCAACTCACCCAAAAACCCTATTGTCAATACCTTTTTCCCCTATCTTTGCCAACTCTAAAAAAAATTGACTAGCAGGCAAAAAAGTACATTAATATGAGACTTAAAGGTTTAGTTTGGTTGTTTACCATTGTGTTGATCGTTATTTCATTGTGGGAATTATCCTACACTTTAGTGGTTCGCAATTATGAAAAGGATGTAAGAGCGAAAGCTGAGCGTTTTGTAAAGAAACAATCTGCAGGTTTGAGTGCAGAGCAGCAAAAAGCTTTGGTGGAAACTCGTACACAATATGTTCTGGATAGTACAAAAGATAAAGAAATTTATCTTGGAACTACTTATCAGAAGTGTAAAGAAAATGAGTTGAACCTTGGTCTTGATCTGCAAGGTGGTATCAGTGTTACCATGGATGTTAGCCTGGAGGGATTATTAAGATCCTTAAGTAACAATCCACGTGATCCGCAATTACTGGCTGCTATCAGTAAATCAAACCAACTGAAAGCGAATTCTGAATCAGATTATATCACACTTTTCAGTGATACTTATATTCAACAAAATGGCGGTGGAAAATTATCATCTCTTTTTGCCGGTCCTGGAAAAGAAATCAAAATAAACGATTCTGATAAAGAAGTTATCAGTAAAATACAAAAGACCGCAAAAGGCGCCATCAACCAAACTTATAAGATCCTTACCAAGCGTATTGATAAATTTGGAGTGGCTCAACCTAATATCAACCTGGATGAAAACAAAGGTGTTATTAACGTTGAACTGGCGGGTATAAAAGATCCGGCAAGAGTTCGTAAATTCTTACAGTCTTCTGCAAACCTTCAGTTCTGGGAAGTGTACAGGATCAATGAAATTGGTGAAAGCCTGAAACAGGCGGACAAAAATCTTCAGAATTATATGAATGGGATTTCAGCTACAGATACGGCTGCAATCAATGATACTATTAAGGCAAAACAAAATGCGAATCCATTCTTTATGGTGATGAACCCAATTGATGTTCAGACCGATAAAAATGGCAAACAGTTTTTTGCTTCAGCAATTGGTAACGTTGCTTTACAGGATACGGGCAAATTCTTAAGATACCTGCAAAATGATGTAGTAAGATCGGTATTACCTGCCAACTTAAAATTCCTTTTCGGAGTTGAAGAAAAAACTGAAAAAGGCAACAAACGTTTCCTTCCTGTATATGCTATAAAAACTGTTCCGGGTTCTGATAAAGCTCCTATGGAAGGTGAAGCGGTAGAAGAAGCCCGCCAGGATTTTGATGAAAAAGGAAGTCCTGCTATTAAAATGCAGATGACCAGCATGGGAACCAAAGCATGGTCAAGATTAACCACTAAAAATACCAACCGTCCGATTGCCATTGCATTGGATGAAGTGGTGTATAGTGCTCCGAATGTTTCCGGGCCGATAGAAGGCGGAAATTCTGAGATCTCCGGGAACTTTACTATCGAACAGGCACAGGATCTTGCCAATATATTAAAGGCAGGTAAGTTGGATGCTCCCGCAAAAATTGTTGCGGAACAGGTTGTCGGTCCAACGTTAGGCGCTGACGCAGTGAATGGTGGTGCAATGGCTTTTCTCATTGCTTTTGCCGTAATCTTCATCTTAATGATGGTGTATTATAATACAGGCGGATGGGTTGCAAACATTGCACTTATCTTCAATTTATTATTTACCCTTGGTGTATTAACGGCGATGGGTTATACATTAACGGCTGCCGGTATTGCAGGTCTGGTTCTTACAATTGGTATGGCAGTAGATACTAACGTTATTATTTTTGAAAGAATAAAAGAAGAATTGAACCGCGGAAAATCTTATGCGCTTGCTGTTAATGATGGTTATAAACGTTCTATGGCTCCGGTTATTGATGCACACGTTACTTCATTGTTAACCGCATTCATTCTCGCATATTTTGGATTAGGTCCGGTTCTGGGTTTTGCCACTACGCAAATCATAGGTCTATTACTCTCCTTGTTCTGCGGAATTATGGTATCAAGATTAATCACGGATGTGTGGACTAAAAGAAACCGCCATTTTGAATATTTCACTGCCATATCTAAAAGAGTATTCAAACATGCAAAATATAAATTCATTGAATACCGAAAATATGCCTACATCATTTCAAGTGTTGTATTCCTTTTAGGCCTTCTTTCATTTTTTAATGGTTTCCATCTGGGAGTTGAGTTCAAAGGCGGGCGCAGTTATACCATCGCTTTTGATAAACCCGTAAGTGCTGATTTGGTAAGAGACGATCTCAAAACATCATTGGATGGCGATAATGCAACTATTAAAACGGTAGGTACTGATGGAAAATTACTGAACATCACTACAGCCTTTATGAAAGGTGTAGAAAATGCTGACAGCACCGTTCAAACCAGATTATATGGAGGTTTGAAAAAAGTGTTACCAGCCACTCTTTCTTATGATGAATTTGCAAGGTCAAATATTCAAAGTTCTACTACTGTTCAACCCAGTATTTCTGATGATCTGAAAGCAGGTGCTGTAAAAGCTACTTTCTTTGCTATGTTTATTATCTTCCTGTATATCTTCCTGCGTTTCCGCGACTGGAGATATTCTGTTGGAACCATCTTAACGTTGTTACATGATGTATTGGTGACCTTAGCCGTATTCTCATTCTTAAAAAATATAGTTCCCTTCCCGCTTGAAATTGATCAGCACTTTATTGCAGCCGTACTTACGGTGATTGGTTTCTCCATGAATGATACGGTAATTGTATTTGATCGTATTCGTGAATACAGCAGAGATATGAAAGGTGCATCTAAAACAACTATCATCAACTCCGCTATTAACGACACGTTAAGCCGTACGGTAATGACATCACTGACAGTATTTTTAACGTTACTGATCTTATTCATTTTTGGTGGAGAAGTAACAAGAGGATTTGCATTTGCCATGTTGATAGGTGTGGTTACGGGAACTTATTCTTCCATTTTTGTAGGAGCGCCTGTTCTGATCGATTTTGCGAAAGACAAACCATTAGGAGCTGCCGCGGAAAAGAAACCAGTACCAAAAGCAACCAAACAAGTAATAGCTTAAATAATAAATTCCCCTAAAAAAGCCCGTTGAAATTGAAATCAACGGGCTTTTTTATAACTATCATATTTTTAAACGGCGAAACTTGTCCCGCATCCGCAGGTAGCACTCGCATTCGGATTTTTAAAAGTAAACCCTCTTGCATTTAATCCTCCCTCCCAATTTACTTCCATACCTGTTAAATACATGGCATGCGACTTATCAATTATGCACGGTATTTCCTCTATAGAAAACGTTTCATCATTTTGTTTCATTTCATCGAAATCCAGAATATATGTCATACCGCTACAACCTCCGCCCTTAACACCTACGCGTAGTTTTTTATTCTGATCAAATCCTTCTTCATTCATCAGCCTTTTAATTTCATTGATGGCAGATAAAGTAAATGTAACCGGAATCTGAATTATTGTTTCCATACTTTTTTAATTGAATTACAAAGGTACACCTTACCAAAAAAGAAGCCATTCATTCTATTTTCGAAAGCAGG
>JBKJSZ010000258.1:0-5099 GCA_046593675.1 Ferruginibacter sp. | reverse complement strand
CTTTGTAATAAATAGTGAACCTGTTGCCTTCTGCAGAAGTTCTTTCGTTATTCACCTTAAATGAAATTACAGTTTCATTTTCTGGATGTAGTATCGTTTCTTTTCCTGTGTATTTATCAAGTAATAAAAAAGTACGGTCAGTTCCATCAATATTTTTTACATGAATGGTTAACTGATATTCCTGTGGTTGAAAGCCGGTGATTATGTAATTAATGGAATCAATTGCATGTAATTTTTTCTTTTCTACTGATAATTTTTTTTCGGCAGACAGTATGCTGATTGATGCTCCTGTAGAAGAAACTTTTAATGCATCTTCTGTGGAAATTTCATCAACATATTGATCATGAAACTTTGTAAGTGCACCATCCATCAATTCTGTTTGATTATTTTTTATAACATAGATATCGGTTTTTATTATACTGTTATTTTCAGACCTGCGGAACACCATTTCACTTCCAGGTGTTTTTGAAGTTTCTTTAAATGATACTGTTCCTCCTGTAACCGGTGCTGAAACCAGGAATGATTGTCCTGATTGAATCATCGTGTTTCCACTTGCATAATTACCACCGCCTGGAGACACGCTGTATCCTGCAGCAGGAGCATTGCTGGTAAATGTCTGCCAGCCACCATATCCAAATCCACCAAACAGCAACGGATCCCACAGATAAAAAATATCGGCAACGCCACCTGTTCTGTCAACTTTTGTAAAATCAATCGCAGACAAATAAGGATTCGCTATGCTTTGCAATTTTCCTGCCTGAACATTAATTGTAGCAGGTTGATTGGATGGCTGATAAATTGTTCCGCTGTTGCGTAAAGTCGTAAACGTTGATGGTTGTCCGGTATTAGTAACCGCCCTGTCTCCTCTTACAAAAACAAGGTATCCATTAGTATTATTCACCGGTAAAGTTGTAGAAGGAACACTGTTCCAGTTATTGCTATTTTCATTGTATGTAAGTATGGATGCACTGCCGGAAGTATAAATATCAAATCCCTGAGCGATGGCATCTGCAACCTTGCCTGTAATGATAGTACCATGACCAGGATTTGGATTTGATAAAGCTGTGGTAGACCCTTCCTGCCATGCAAGTTTTATTGTTTGACCAATAGTGGGTGCCGATAAAAATTGCCATGCCTTCCCGTAAACCTGTAAATATCTTTCCGCCGTTACTTTACCGCTTACTACATTACCGGAGTTGAATCCATTATTTGTTAGGTCAGCAATCCTTGCAGTAGCCATTGCATTTGATAAAAAAGTAATGTTGTTGCCTGTGTTTAAAATTTTATTATCAACATTTCCGAATGATAATTCATTAGCAATTTTTAGCGTATCTGTTATTGTGGCAGAGACCTGAACATTGTTTGAGATAACCAGATTTTTTAAGGTATTCGATTTAAATAAACTGCCCGCTATAGATTGGGTGGTTGTACCATTTAATTCCAGTGTGCCATCGGTAAGATCAAGCGTTCCCCGGTTTGTAATGTTGCCGGCTACCTGAATTTTTCCATTTCCTATAACGGTTAATACAGCCTGTGGTAAGTCTAACTTTAAATTTTTCGCCATGCCTGTTTCTCCCCAGGTAATCAAGGGCATAAAATCGCCAACCCCATTATTCTGACCTTCAGCTATTGTTACGTCAATGTTTGACGTTGGAACCTGCCCATCTTCCCAGTTATTCGAATCATTCCATTGCCTGCTAACAGCACCCGTCCAGAAACCGGAACGGACGTTCATTTCAAATGCGCCAATATCCGGCGTACTTGCACTTCTGGTAACACCATTAAAATCATCCGAAATTGTATTAGCCGGAGTGATAATGGTTCCGGTATTATTACTAGGGGAAGCGCTGTTGATATTCAGATTAGTTATAACGGAATTAGCAGCGTAGAATATTGGATCCTGTGCAATACTGGCTGCATCATTAGAAGTTAGTGTTTGCCATGTGCTCAAAGTTGAACATGTATTTCCACCTGTAAAGCCCGTCTTACCGCTTATACCATCTGCCAGTAAATTATTATAATTACTGGTAAAGCCTGCCAGATTTGTTAATGAAACTGCATAATTATTTGCAGAAGAATTGGAACGGTTATTTCTAAAAATATTATTTAAAACATTTCTGTTTCCCGTTCCGGAACTGTTGAAAGCAAAAGAAGTATTATTGCCGGCTGTATTGCTTCCCGTGATATAAATGGTGTTAAACAACAAGTCAATTGATCCACCGTTTTCTGCAATCCCAATCAGCAAATGATTTCCTTCCAGTGCAACACCGTTTTCATCAAGCCCTAACCTGATTACATTATTTGCATACGTAGCTCTGCCGGCATTATGCGCTATGCCTGATATAATATAATTATTGCCCAAACCTGCCACGAATGAATTGATGAAATTCTTTCTAACCATACAGGGAGCAAGATCAATTGTGGTAATAGTTATTCCGGTTATTCTTCCGGCAAAATTGGAAGTGTTTCCCGCTAATGATGTAATGGAATTTCCGGAAACGAAATTTGAGGAAGGCTTTGTAAATACTAATGAAATGCCATAACAACCTATCGTATTGGCTTTTGTACAACTGGTTGTGAGGTGATCTATGTTATTTTTATTGATAAGATAATTGGACGCGGAAATATTTGTAGTGCTTGTCTGTACAGTAATTGCACCTACAATTCCTTCAGTTGAAACAGATGGATCGGAAACAAAATTTCTGAAAATGTTAAGCGAAATTTCAAAATCCGAAGCATTAAAGCTGGAAGAGTAAATTCCTGTTATCGCCGCATTTGTGCTGTTGCTGATATTGGACGCAAGCGTACTTCCAAAAGTATTTCCTTTAATGGTATATTGATAAACAGATCCCCGGACATCCACCATTCTAAAACGCGCAAACCCTGTTCCTGTAACTTTAATTCCTCCTATAACATTATTGTTACATACTACAGTTCCTGCGGTAATATTACCCAATCCTAATACAATCAATGACACTGTTGCCGGTGAAGTTACCGCAGCACCACTCATATTAAATTCTACTGCTCCGTTTTGCGTTTGACTGCCTATTAAATTTGCCGATGTTGTTCCAATATTTAATGAGCCACCAAGATGTTGAATTAAAGATTGAACTCCAGTATTGTTGCTGCTGAAATTAATATTGGTAATAATATTACCTTGAATTTCAGAAGCCGTTCCAGTTCCTCCATTCATTTCTATCAATTGCATTCTTCCTTTTCCGGTAATGGTTAACGCATTGCCGTTACACTGTGGAGATTGTCCACCAATATAGTTTCCAATAACCTGAATATTGGTTCCATTAGACTTATTATTCAATTGTATGGCAGACCATGCAACTCCTGCCGCCGTAAAATTTTGAACATTGGTAAGATAAAAGCTATTTGAACTGATGATCCATGAATCAGTATTGGCCAACATCAAAATACCGTTGCAATCCAAAGCCGGATTAAAATAATCATAAATAAGATTATTAGTGATGGTGTTGTTGCTGTTATTTTTACCTGTTGATCCCGCTGATACGATCGCATTTGTGGGATTGGTAGCACCTGCACTGATGTCACAATTTTGAATGGTGTTGTTTGAATTTCCAATTGCAGCTGTACTGGATCCAAATAATACTATTCCTTTACTTGCGGTATTAACACCTTTAAGATGGCAATATTGAATAATATTGTTAGAAGCCCCGTTTATTAATTGTATTACAGAGGCTGTAACATTTGTATTACCTATCGTTAGTTCAGCGATTGAACCAACACCGCCGGGGCGACCATCAAATGTGACATAATTTGTTCCATTCAGATTAACCGATGCAACCGTACTACCGGAATTGATAATTAAATTTGATGCACCCGATTGAGGACGGATTGTTAATAAGCGTGAACTACCAAGACAAGTTAATCCCTGGAAATTTAAAGGAAATGTTTCCCCTGTAGAACTATAGTCAGGTTTTAATTCTAAAGTTGTGTTTCCAGAAACTCCTCTGGCGCGTAGTGTATTTAATGCCTCTGTTATGGTTGCAAAATCTGATGGTGCAGCACCTACAGTTTTAACTCCGTTAATTCCATTCGCCATTAAAGTTGCATAAGTATTACCGGTATAATCCCCATTAATTATTGCAGTACCGCCGGTTCTTAACAACATTCCCGACCCTCCGGTTAAGGCACGTAACCGCAAACCTGTGAGTGTGAGTTTATCTATTTTGCTGATGCCGGAAACCGAGAAGGTTAATGTTAAAGATGATACATTCACATTCACAGATGCAGCAATTATATCTCGTGCAGCCGTAAAAGTAACAACACCGCTGCCTACTTCAAATTCAAAGTTTACGGGTACGTCTATAATTACTGTTACATCAGTACCAATTGCAAAACTTCCTCTCGCCGGAGTAATGGATTCATTGATAATAATTGACGGAATTGTAAAATAATCACTTGGGTAAGAACAAGTTGGATTTGTTACGTTTGGAGCGATAATGGTTACCTGGCCAAAGTGTACAGCGTAAAAAAAACAGATGATGACTGTGAGGTAAATTTTCGGTAATAAAGTTTTCATGATATGGATTATGCAGCAAGGAAGTTGTGCTTACCAGCATTACCCATCATATACGTAAAGCCACCGAAAATATTGTGTATCTAATGAACCGGGATACTAATTTTTAAATAAACGAATATTTCTTTTTTCGCCCATTTCATTCATTATTATACAATTGTAATAGCCCGACGAAATATTTTTATTAAGTAAGAAACTTTTGGTTTCCGAATTATCTTCAATTTTAAAATTGGAATCCAAAACTTTCTGACCTGCATCATTTATCAATTGAACTGTAAACATTCCTTTCATTTTGGTAAAGGAGATATTCAATTTTTCATTAGAAACAGGATTTGGAAATACCTCAATTTCTGCAATCATTTTTGAGGAGGAAATTTTTACCATGGCACTGAAGTCAATATTACCATCTCTGAATGTTGATTTCACCCGATACCAGTTAATGTCTGCAGAAGCATTTCTATCAATACAATTGTAATCTGCATTACCGCCGTTATTATTGGATGCCGCAATAGTGGCGGCATCCAATAATAACGGCGGTAATGCAGATTAC
>JBKJSZ010000139.1:0-4499 GCA_046593675.1 Ferruginibacter sp. | reverse complement strand
GTGATAAATGCAGAATAAAAAAATGAAAGCCCTTCTTGTTTTTCCACACCAGTTATTTGAAGTCAATCCACTTTTTAGTGAAGAGGGAACATTTTATATTATAGAAGAATATTTATTTTTCAACCAATATCAATTTCATAAACAGAAAATAGTTTATCATAGAACCACGTTGAAAACATATGCTGATTTTCTACAATCAAAAAAAAAGAAAATTGTTTATGTAGACGCACAGGATCCATTATCTGATATTAGAGTTCTTATTCAACATTTAAATAAAAAAGGTTATTCGGCTATAGCTTATATAGATACTTCAGATAATTGGTTAGAAAAAAGAATTCAACATACCTGTTCAAAAGCTAACTTCGGATGTACGAAATATCCCTCTCCTTATTTTCTCAATACACCCGAAGAATTACGTTCGTATTTTTTAACAAGGAAGAAATTTTTTCAAACAGATTTTTATATTCATCAAAGAAAGACAAAACACATTTTAGTTGATGAAAAATTACAACCTGCCGGAGGCAAATGGACATACGACCAGGAGAACAGGCTAAAATATCCAAAAGCCAAAATTCCACCTGCTGTTATACATCCTGAACCAGATGTACATTTTGAAGAGGCAAAAAAGTATTGTGAAAAAAATTATACAAATAATTATGGAAATGTCTCCATAAAATTATATCCTACAAATTTTAAAGAATCAAAAGAATGGCTTGACCAGTTTTTAAAAAATAGATTTGCAGAATTCGGTCCCTATGAAGATGCGATTGTGCAACATCAACATTTCCTCCATCACAGCATCCTTACACCTTTACTGAATATCGGATTACTTACACCGGATTATGTAATCGAAAAAACGTTAGCATTTGCTAAACAAGAAAAAATTCCCATTGCATCATCAGAAGGATTTATCAGGCAAATTTTAGGATGGCGAGAATTTATGCGGGCGGTATACGAACTGCGGGGCGTGGAAGCCAGAACAAAAAATTACTGGAAATTCAAAAGAAAAATACCTGCATCATTCTGGAATGGAACTACCGGAATTGAGCCAGTGGATGATGTCATAAAAAAGGTATTGTTAACAGGATATTGTCATCATATTGAAAGACTCATGGTACTTGGAAACTTCATGCTTCTGTGTGAATTTGATCCAGATGAAGTATATCGTTGGTTCATGGAATTATTTATTGATGCATACGATTGGGTGATGGTACCCAATGTTTACAGTATGAGTCAATTTGCCGACGGTGGAATTATGGCCACCAAACCTTATATCAGCGGAAGCAATTACGTGATGAAAATGAGTGATTATAAAAAAGGTAATTGGCAGGAGTTGTGGGATGGATTGTTCTGGCGATTCATGTATGTACACAGCAATTTCTTTTCACAAAATCCACGGCTTGGAATGCTGTTGAAAACTTTTGAAAAAATGCCGGAAGAAAAAAAAAATCATCACATCAGCATTGCAGAAAAATATTTATCTGCTCTTGATAAATTATAGTATCAGAAATTCAATCTTTCATACACCCAATAACTGCTGATTAATGCAATGGCAATTGATATGGGAAAAACAATTCTGGAACGGTACCATATCTTTTCTTTGAAAGGACGAATCAGTAGTCCGAATAAAGTGGCAATAATTAATACCTGGCAAACTTCTACGCCCAGGTTGAACATTAGTACAGAAGTATAAAATTTGCCCGGTGGCAATCCTGTTTCATTTAAAGCACTTGCAAAACCTAAACCATGAATCAAACCGAAACAAAAAACCAGTAGGATGCGCCAAGGCTTTAATTCGTGCAAAATCATATTCTCAATGGCTACAAATACAATAGATAAAGCAATTATCGGTTCTACAATAACACCGGGAGCCACAATAATATTTTTCATACTTAAAGCCAGTGCCACAGTATGCGCCACCGTAAATGCTGAAGCCTGCAATATTATTGAACGCAACCTGGTATTGATTAGGCATAAACTGATAACAAACAATACATGATCTAAACCTTCGGGAATGATGTGCAAAAAACCAAGCTTGAAATAAAACCATGACACCTCATGTACAGGTGCATTTTCTAATGCATAATTGATAGTATGTGCCGCAGCTACTGAAGCGAGGCAACAACAGATCAATCCACATATAATTACCTTTATTTTCATTTGCGAACCGCTGCAAGAGCCAATGGTTGTACCGCAAATAATTTACTGGCAGAATCCATAAAGTCACCAACAACCAAAGGTTTATTTTGTAAGGCTATTGCGGCCATTTCTTTTGCTTGTTTTGTATTTCCCGTTGCATAATAAATGAGTGCCGCTTTACACAACAAACCAGGATTTTTACTTTTTGTAATCATGGATTTGTCTATATATATTTTTGCATTTACAAAATCATTGCGCTTATAATATACCCAGCCTAAAGTTTCATTCACATCAATATTTGCAGGCCTGCGATTATATTCTGCAAGAGCATGTGATAAGGCTTTATCGTAATTATTCATTTGTAAATATGCATAAGCTAATTCCTTATCTGAATAATGACCAGTATTTAAATCATCGGAAGCAGAATTACGCGTCATTTCTTCAATAACTTTTTTATTAAGCGCGTTGGCTTGTGCTTTTTGTCCTGCTTTATCTAATGCGATGGCCAATGCAGATTCTATATGAATATCATTACTGTTTTCTTTGGCTGCATTCAGATAATACACCGCACTGTCCGTTTTATTTTCAAAACGCATAATGTTGGCCATGCCGCTTAAAGCAGGAGCATAAGATGGTCTTGCTGCCAGAGACAACTGATAATTAAAAAGCGCTTTGTTTTTATCTCCCATGTTTTCATACAACCTTGCCAATTGAACCCTGCACCATTCTGTATTCTCTTCAGATGGAGTTCCGGCATCTACTGCCATTTTCATTGCATCTACCGCACCGTTATAATCACCATGTATTTCTCTTAAATAAGATATGCGGGAATAAGAACGCATATCAGGTCTTGCCGTAACCATTTTATCTGCTGCATCAACAGCAGAGGCATAATCTCCCATCTCTACATAGGCATCTGTAAGCAAACCATACACGAATGAACTGTTAGGATTTATAGCTAAAGCTTTTTGAGCGGTAATCAAAGCATCCGAAAAATGATGCTGAGATAATTGTAACAATGATTTTAAAAGTAAGGCTTCAAATTCTTCTGGTGATGAAGCCAGTATTTTATCAATAGTTACCATGGCCGCTCTGTCATAATAATTATAATTTCCACTTTGCCTGGCTTCTAAAATATATGCATTTGCTAAAGCGAGTGCCGATTTTTTATCGTTAGGATTTGCTTTTAATTGCAGTATAAGTTTCTCTGCCCTTTGATTGGCCATTTTAAATTCGGCCGCTGTTGCATTTCCCTTTCTCGGAACAAAACTATACACCGTATTTTCCTCTTGCTTCTTTGTTTGCTTATACTTAAAGAAAATCAGCGTGATTGCTCCTCCAAATAATAAGAGGAATATAATATAATATGATTGCTTCATGACAGGGAATTTATTTGGTAAAAAAAAGGTTGTATCCCATTAACAGGATACAACCTTTGAGTATTATTATTATTGTTTAATAATTTTTAATGTTTGTTTTACTGATCCGTCTTTAGAAATACTGATGAAGTACATACCTGGCGATAATTTTTTACCATTGATGTTCTCTGTGTAATTTCCGGCAGACAAATTTTTACGGCTGATCTGCTCAACAATATTTCCCTGAACATCTGACACATAAATATTTACATTACCTTTTTGACTCATTTTATATTGTATTGTAGATCCCTCTGTAAATGGATTAGGAAACGCTTTCATCATCACCTCAGGTGCTGATAAAGATAAAGATTTAGGTGCAACCATTCTTTGAGAATTTTTTGCCGATGTTGTAGTTGTACCGCAATCACAAATATGTTTTCCAGACCAAGGTGTTTGTTCAAAAGGAAATGCAGCTCTGAATGTAGTATCATTCGCTTCAATACCTGTTGAATAACCTAACACATTCAAAAGTTGAGGTGTTAGAGGGCTTCCTCCAGCTACATAATCATCATACCATAAACCAATTGCAGCAAGTACAATCCCACTTACAGCTTGTAATTCGATTCTGGTTACATCATCTTCCAGTCTTCTTCCGTTTGGAAAACCATCCATATTTGGAATAAACTGAATACTTGTATTAGTATTGAAACGTGGGTCTATCAATCCTAAAACTGCCGCCTGCACCAAACCTTCAGAACTGAAATCAGTTGAATTTCTTGGTGTTGCAGGTACTGCCATATTCAAACGCAGCATGTCGCCACCTGTTGGAAGGAAATTGTTGATAAATGGTTTACCAACGGCCAGCGGATTGTCGCCTTTACCTGTTGCCAACTGATAGGGAGCCAGATTTGGAACACCTGTATTAAATATCGGATATAAATCTACAGAACGTGGTGAATTAGGAGCTGGTAATAATACGCTTCCGAAATTCGCCTCACTCAA
>JBKJSZ010000090.1:0-3747 GCA_046593675.1 Ferruginibacter sp. | reverse complement strand
GGTAATCAGATAAGATTTTTCCTTCTCAAAAGAACCTTCTTCTGCCAATAAAATATTCATGGCACAAATAGAATCTACAAATGCTGTTTCCTTGCATATCCGTCGTGGGGATTATGTGAAAGTTAAGGAAACCAATGATTTTCATGGCGTATGCAGCATTGCTTATTATGAAACAGCCATTGAACTGATTACAAATAAGATAAATGATCCGGTATTTTATATTTTTTCTGATGATATGGATTGGGTGAAAAAGAATTTCAATATAAGGCAGAATCATGTTTTTGTAGATGCAAATGATGCGGCAACAAATTATGAAGATATGCGGCTGATGAGCCTTTGCAAACACAACATCATTGCCAACAGTTCTTTCAGTTGGTGGGGAGCCTGGTTAAACCCTTCTTCATCCAAAACAGTTATTGCTCCTAAAAAATGGATGAAAGATCCATCCATTGAAACAATAGATTTAATACCGGGAAATTGGATAAGGTTGTAACAAATGATATTGAAGCAATAATACCAACGGCAGGCCGTGCCGAAGTATTGTTTAGATCATTACAATCTCTTTCTGAACAAAGCCTTTTACCTGTAAACGTGCATATTGTTGATGCATCTTCAGATACAGCTACCGAAAAAGTTTGCGTGGAGGCATCAGCATCAAAAAAGTTGAATATTATATATTATAAAGCTGACATAAAAGGTGCGGCGGCACAAAGAATGCAGGCGATGAAATCTATTAAGTCAAAATATGTATTATTCATGGATGATGATATAATTTTTGAAAAAGATTGCATTCATCAGCTTGTATGGGCATTGAGCAGTAATCCGGGAACGGGAGGAGTGAATGCGATGGTTACCAATCAGCAATATCATAATCCGGGCAGAATAACATCATTCATGTACAGGTTAATGAGTGGTAAACAAATGTCAACTTATGCCGGAAAATGTATTGGGCCAGCATGGAATTTATTACCGGAAGATAAAGGCGAATCTATAAATGAAACAGAATGGTTGAATACAACTTGCACGCTGTATCGAAAAGATGCATTACCAACACCACTGTTTCCCCCAATATTTAAAGGTTATTCACTTATGGAAGACCTTGCATTATCTCTTGAGGTGAGTAAGAAATGGAAATTATATAATAATCGTAATGCAAAAATATTTCATGATAGCCAACCTGGAGATCATAAAAATTCAGTCCATAAAATTTCAAAAATGGAAATGATAAACAGATATTATATTATGACACAGGTTTTGGGTAAAACAAAAATAAAAGATTATTTAAAATTTTTGATTTTTGAAATGTGGAATATAATTTCTTCATTAAATTCTTCAAGAGGAAGAAATTCTGGTATACGTGTTCTATCCGGCAAATTCTCTGCACTTTTTACTGTCATTTTTAATCGCAAGATGTATGAAACAAATTGAATCATTTTATGAAAATGATATTAAAATAGATGAAAGCGGAAACAAACAATATGTATCCCATACTTCATTGAGGAAAAAGGAATGTATCGCTTTATACAATGTGGTGAGCAAATACTTACCACAAAAAACGCTGGAAGTGGGTTTTGCACTCGGCGCTTCTGCCATTGCTATAATGGCTGCAAAAGCCGACCATCACATAGAAGAGAAACATATAGTACTGGACCCTTTTCAATCAACCCTATCACATAATGTAGGTTTAATAAATGTTGCTAAAGAAGGTTTTGAAAATAATTTAGTTCTTCATGAAGATTTTTCTGAGAACTATCTAAACTTGCTTAATAATAATAATGAAAAATTGGATTTTATTTTTATAGATGGAAATCATTCTATAGGACAAGCCGTTACAGATGCATTTTTGTCTGATAAAGTATTATCAAAAAAAGGAATTATCGGAATTCACGATTCACTATTGTTTTCCACGGCCGCATCTATCCGGTATTTGATGGCAGATCACGGTTATAAACTTATATCAGCACCCGAAAATAATTTAAAAAATTTCGCCCGCAGAATTAAGTATATGAATAAATTGGGACGCTGGTATTGCAATACAGTTATACCATACGTTAATGGAAGTATCATCTTTCTGCAAAAACCTTAAAGTGGAGAAAGTATTAATTGGTATTACTTCTAAAAACAGGGCATCTATTCTTCCAACATCTATCAATTCCGGTTTGGCGCTTGAATATTCCTCTAAAGAAGTTGCAGTGTTTGATGATAATTCTACGGATGAAACCAGCACATTAAAATCAGTTTACCCAAACGTTAAATGGTTTCTTTCGAAAGAAGAAAAAGGTTATGTGTATGCACGAAATATGTTTCTACAAAACACTGATGCAGATTATTATTGCAGTTTAGATGATGATTCCTGGTTTATGGATTCTACATCCTTAAATGAGGCTATTTATTTTATGAATAATAATAAAAATATTGCCGTACTTGCTTTCGATATTTTAAGTCCCGACAGAAATTCAGTTGCTGCTAATACAATAATTTCAGAAACAAATAATTTTATTGGCTGTGGTCATTTACTCAGAGTTTCTGCTGCAAAAAATGTAGGCTATTATATTCCTAACCCTGGTTATTATGGTGGTGAAGAAAAAGATCTGAGTATAAGATTGATAGATCAGGGTTATTCAATCATGCGTTATCCCGCAGTTAAAATCTGGCATGAAAAATCATCTATAGCCAGAAATATAAAAAAACAACACAGATCAGGAGTATGTAATGATTTTGTTTTTATGTGGCGCCGTACACCATTGTTGTATCTAATTCCCTCAATATTCGCAAAATTGTATGTACATTTTTGCGAATATTGAGGGAATTAGATACATCAATATTCGCAAAATTGTATGTACATTTTTTATATCCAATCCGGTATAAAAATTATTCATTGTACGGCGGATTGTTTTTAGGTGTTTTAGATTTTGTGAAATTTCTTTATAGTGGAAAAATCAACCGAAAACCTGTATCATTAAAAGGTTTGAAAAAGTATTTATCTTTTAATAAAAAATAATTATCCTCAGCACTTGTTTCAAACCTTTTTATTATAATGTATGAAATTAATTGAGCGTATCCTTTTTGATATTCCTGTTGGCTTTATCAGCCGTCTGAAAATTTTGCAATACAAAGTTATGGGCATGAGAATAGGCAAGAATAACAGATTTGAAAAAGGCAAGTGCCGACAATTAAATAATATTTCTATTGGAAATAATAACGCTTTCTTTGGCGGAGGTTATATGCTTTGGCCAATAAAAGATAAACAGGTAAATGGCATAAAGATTTTAATAAAAAATAATTGCCTTTTTAACAGAAATATATATTTAGATGCCTGTGGATATATTGAAATTGGTAACGGCTGTATGTTTGGTCCGGACGTTTATGTTACCGATTCAAATCATCAAATGAAGCCTGGTGTATCCGCCAGAGAACTTCCAATGGAAATTGGTAAAGTGATAATTGGTGATAATTGTTGGATAGGAGCAAAAGCAATTATTTTAAAAGATGTTGTACTCGGGGATAATTGTGTTGTAGCCGCAGGTGCTGTTGTTACAAAAAGTTTTCCTGCCGAAAGTGTAATCGGAGGTGTGCCTGCTAAATTATTATACACAGGTAGCAGATAACAGAATCATGAACATAACTAAACTTAAATATCTGCTCACATCGATCAGAAAAAATATTTCCGGTCATAAAGATATCTGCCCGTTTTGTTCAGCAAATCTATCTGATGCACAAATTGAGGATAGTAAAACGCATTTTATC
>JBKJSZ010000028.1:0-4497 GCA_046593675.1 Ferruginibacter sp. | reverse complement strand
GAAGATCTTTCCATTGTTGTATTTCCTAACCCTTCAGATGAGCAATTCAATTTAAAAATAAACTCAAACAATAAGCGGGATATTATTACATTCCAGGTTACCGATCCATTAGGACGGATTTTATTCACAAGAAACATAAGAGATGGAAAGTTGATTAGATTCGGTGAAGAACTGCTTCCTGGTGTGTATTATCTTAATGCTGTTCAGGGCCGGAAACGAAATCAGGTGAAACTGATAAAACATTAAGCATAAAGACTAAGAATGCATACACCATACAAGGCTCACAGGCTAATATTTGTGAACCTTGTATGGTTTTTTATCCTACTAAAACTTAAAATTTTATGTAGTATTAAAGTGTTGAACGACTTCAAGTAAAAACTTAGAGAAATCTCATTTAAATTTTCAGAAATAAATTCAATTTTTAGAAAATTTTGTTTATCATTTAATTAAAATAGATAGATTATAATGACTGTTTTCTTTTGGGTACATTATTAATTAGATAAAAAACTTTATTACTAGTTCTTACTTATAATTATTACTAAAAGGCAACAGGATTGCTTAGGATATAAATTGATTTGCATCCTAAATGGATTTAAGATGAACCTGCTTGTTTTTTATTATGAACTAATAAAAAAAAATGGCGAAATACATTAAAAATTAATATACCTTGTTGCTCCCAATATAATAATAGCATTGTCAGAAAGTCTCATCGTCTTTAAGTGAGAATAATAAGAATCATTCCTACGAAATTCTATACGCTTCGCTTACCAGAAATCAATCTTTTTTAATCTTTAAATCATCTGGTATGAAAGTCAATCCCCATCTCAAAAAGTTTTTTTGCCTTTTTTTGTTTCTGTGCATTTCCCTTGTACACCACTCCGTTAATGCACAAGATTCGCCTATTTATTGGTTTGATAAAACGGAAACGCCTTCCATGTTATCATCCAATCGTCAAATCGTTCCCAAACTTTATCGTACTATTTCTTTAAACCTGGATGCACTTAAAACGGTGCTTAATAAAGCTCCCAGGCAGGCACCAGGTATGAACGCTAAAACATCTGGTATAATTATTTTTCTTCCCCTGCCCGATGGTAAAATGATGCCGTTTTCTATCTTGGAATCTCCCGTAATGGAAGCTGGTCTCGCTGCAAAGTTTCCTGAAATTAAAACGTATGCAGGTCAGGGTGCAGAGGATGCTTCGATGAGTGTACGACTCGATATTACCCCAAAAGGTTTTCATGCTATGATTTATACAACAGTAGGTGTTGTTTTTATAGATCCATACAGTAAAGCAGATGCCTTCAATTATATTTCTTACTACAAAAAAGATTTTGTTCCATCACCTGGTAAAGTAGTTCCCGAATATTTGCCGGAAAACGAAATGATGAACTTTATTCCTAAACTTAATAATCCAGAGGTGCAAGCAGCAGCATCAGGAAATCAACTGCGAACTTATCGTATTGCTATAGCTGCTGATAGCAATTATTATAATTTTCAGGGGAAAACGATTCCGCTAACATTGGCCGCAATTGTTGTATCGCTGAACCGTGTAAATTTTGTGTACGAAAGAGAAGTGGCTATTCACATGAATCTTGTTGCTAATAACGACCAGATTATATTTTCAGGTGCTACTTCTCCTTACCCTTATACCCAAACCGGAGCCTGCGCCCTTAGGCCGGAAAATCAAACCAAAATAGATGCAGTAATCGGATCGGCAAATTATGATATCGGGCACCTGTTTGCCATGAGTGCAGGTGGATGTGCTGTCGGCAATTCAGTATGCAATAATTCAACAAAGGCTTATGGTGTTACTGGAACAGGCAATCCTGTAGGTGATCCCTTTGATATAGATTATGTGTGTCATGAAATAGGGCACCAGTTCAATGCTAAACATACCTGGAACGGCACACAAAACAGTTGTTCACCTGGTCAATATGATGCAGCGTCTTCCTATGAACCCGGTAGTGGTACAACAATTATGGCTTATGCAGGTATATGTGGTACAGATAATCTACAACCAAACAGCGATGCCTACTTTCATACAAGGAGCTTTGATGCCATTACATTGTACTCAACAGGCAGCACCGGCAATACATGCCCCGTTAACACCAATACAGGCAATTCTGCACCCACAGTAAATGCCGGGGCAAACTATACCATTCCTAAAAGCACTCCATTCATACTTACGGGTTCGGGAGTTGACCCCAATGGAGATCCGCTCACATTCTGTTGGGAAGAATTTGATCTGGGCCCTTCCGGTCCACCAAATGTTTCCTCTACTACCGGACCTATATTCCGTTCATTTAATCCTACTACTTCTACTTCGAGAACCTTTCCAAAGCTGACAGATATTTTAACCAATACCACATCATTAGGTGAAATACTGCCATCCGTTGGAAGGACTATGGTTTTCCGTCTTACGGCCAGAGATAACCGTGCAGGTGGCGGAGGCGTTAACTATGCCCAAATGAGCCTGGATATTGATGGCAGTTCCGGACCATTTAAAATTACGTCTCCTAACACAGCTGTCAACTGGTGCCCGGGTGCCCAGACCGTAACATGGGATGTTGCCAATACGGATGTACCGCCGGTAGACGCAGCTAATGTGAACATAAAATTATCTACGGATGGTGGTGTAACGTTTCCCATCATTCTGGCAGCTAATACCCCGAATGATGGATCACAATCCGTAACAATTCCATGTGTAAAAAGTACAACGGCAAGAATTAAAGTGGAGGCAGTTGATAATATTTTCTTTGACATTTCAGACGTGAATTTTACAACCGGCGATAATACAAAACCGACTTTTACATCCCCACCTGATATTACCATAAATAAAGATGCTAACTGCAATTACGATGCATCACCAACCATCACAGGCGATGTAACAGATGAAGCAGATAACTGCAGCACCGGATTAAATGCAACCTATACTGATGCTACAAGTTCAGGAACCTGTGTGGGTGAAACCATAATCACCCGTACCTGGACACTGACAGATGGCTGTGTGAATTCAACAGTGAAAATTCAAACAATAACCATTACTGACATTACACCACCCACTTTTACAGCTCCTGCTGATGCAGTCATTTTTAAAGATGCCAATTGCAATTACAATGCATCTGCATCAGTTACAGGTGATGTAACAGATGAAGCCGACAATTGTGATAACACACTGGATGCTGCTTATACTGATGTTGTTGTAAATGGTTCATGTATGGGTGAAGAGATTATCACCCGTACCTGGTCGCTTACAGATGATTGCGGCAATGCCACCGCTCACACTCAGACTATAACAGCGAGAGACACCACAAGACCGGTATATACAAATGTGGCACCCAGCCAACAATATTTATGGCCTCCTAATCATAAGATGCAGGCGGTAACTATTAATTATACAGTAACCGACAATTGCTCCGATGCAGCACATATTACAAGTGTGCTAAGCGTTAGCAGTAATGAACCCATCAATGGAACCGGAGATGGAGATACGGATCCGGATTGGGAAATACTTGACAACCATCATGTAAAATTAAGAGCAGAAAGAGCAGGCATTGGTAACGGAAGGATATATACCATCACCATCACCTCCACAGATGATTGCGGAAATGTAGCTACCACAAATACAACCGTAATGGTGGTACATAACATTACAGGACCTTTATCCGGCAAGCCGTTCAAAGTAGGCAGCACCGTGACGTTTAGTGGAAATTTCTGGGACAAATCAGGTAATACGCATACAGGCAAATGGATACTCGATGATAATATACAAACTAACGGCACAGTTACAGAACCATTGGCCAACAGGAATGGAATTATTAACGGTAGTTATAAATTTAATTCTGCAGGTATTTATAAAGTACGGATGAATGTGACCGACCAGACAGGTTTCACATCTTATGCAACCACAAATGGTGACCTCGAAGAGATTGTGGTTATTTATGATCCAAGTGGTGGTTATACGTATGGCGGTGGATGGTATAATTCTGCACCCGGTGCTTTAACAGGTAATGAATCTACAATAGGCAAAGCCTCTTTCGGATTTACTGTAAATCGCTTTAGAAACGCTTCGCTGCCTAAAGGTGAAACACAATTCAAGTTCCAGATAGGCAATTTTGAATTTAACGCGTTGAATTTTGAGTACCTCGTTATAGCCGGTGCCAAAGCACAGATCAGAGGATCGGGTAAAATAATTGGCGGGCAAAGTGGTATTAACTTTATTCTTACCGTACTTGATGGTGATATTTCCGGTTCGGGTAGAGACCGGATAAGAATGAAGATCTTTAATAAAAATTCAGGCTTTGTATTTTATGACAATCAGCGAGGCGCCAGCGATGCCGATAATCCTGTTACAGAAGTGGGTACCAACAGTGCCATTGTGGTAATGAATGACGGCAACATTTCAAGAACAGATTCTCCGGAATCAGTACAATTGCAGCCGGCGCAGGAATCATCTATGCAGGATTTAACTGTACGTGCAATGCCCAATCCTTCGCA
>JBKJSZ010000383.1:0-5309 GCA_046593675.1 Ferruginibacter sp. | reverse complement strand
AAATGATCAGCATGTGTAGTCAAAGGTTCTTCGAGTCCGCTTTTCACCAGAAAAAAATAACTTTCATAAGAACCGGAGTGATCTTCCGGTAATATATTTAATGCATCCTGAAGATTCACATTTTCGGGTTTGGCTTTCAACTGATTTCGATATCCCTGCAATGAGCTTTGTTGAGAATAATTTTTAGACACAAGGTCTTCTGCGAAACTTGTAAAACCTTCATCCATCCAGCCATATAAACTTTCATTTGTACCGAGCATCATTTGATACCAGCTATGCATCCATTCATGAAAAACGGTTCCTAACGAAGGGCCTGATAATAACGTCGCCATGGGATATTCCATACCGCCATCTCCTCCTTGAATAAATGAATATTGTGGATAAGGATATTTCCCAAAATTCTTTTCTATGAAAGGCAATGATTTTTGCGCAGCATCTGCAACCAGTTGCCATGCAGAATCATTTTTTAAATTATCAGGTTTAAAATTATAGATAACATGTAAAGTAGTTGTTGGTGTTTTTTTTACGATGTGTTTGAAATCAGGATCAGCCGCCCAAACAAAATCATGTACATTCATGGCTTTGAATTTCCAAACACGTTTTTGTGTGCTGATGTCTTTTAATTCAGTGCCCGGTTTATCATATCCCCAGCCTATTTCATTGGCATTTTGCAAAACACCTGTTCCTCCTATTTTATAATTTTTATCAATGGAAATATTTACCTGAAAATCACCCCACACGCCATAAAATTCCCGCGCAATGTATGGTGTTGGATGCCATCCCATATAATCATACTCACACAATTTAGGATACCACTGACTCATACTGTAACGCACTCCTGTTTGCGGATTATCTCTGCCACTTCTTCTTATCTGTAACGGAACCTGTGCTTCAAATTCCATTTCAATAGTTACGGTGGAAGATGGCATAACAGGTTTTGATAATTTTACTTCGAGTATTGTTTCATGATAGATAAATTGTTGAGCGACACCATTTACTTTAAGGCTTTTAATTTTTTGATATCCGATCTCTTCTTCTTTTAATTTTGAAATACGGTCTTTCACTCTTGGATCCCAGTCTGCTCTTCCATTAATCATATTTTTTCCTAATTCCTGGCTGCGTAAATCCATATTACTGCCAGGTTGAAAAGCATTAAAATACAAATGATAAAAAAGCTTTTTCAATTGATCGGGAGAGTTATTGGTATATACCAGATTTTGTTTTCCGGTAAACTGATTTGTGGAAACATTCATATCAATATCCATATTGTATTTTACCCGCTGTTGCCAACGATTGGGTTGAGCAAATATGATTTCAGTGAATGATACCAATATCAATAAAAAGAAAAATTTATTGAACATAAAAATTAAGTTTGAAAAAATTTGAAATGATAATTTTACTTTTAAAATATTCTATCAATGGTCTTTTAATTTTTCATCAACCGCTCATTGAATTTTATAAGCAGTTTAAAAAGATCTTCATGTTCGTTCATTGGAAGTGTAATCGCTTTATCAAACACATCATGATAAGCTTTTATTCCACCCATTGTATAAAAGAAAAATGCAGGCACACCTTTTTCTGTAAAAAAATAATGATCACTGTTCTGAGCTTTTCCTCTTGCATTTATTTTGCTTAGTAATTTATACTGATCGTTGATCTCATTCATCCAGCCAAACTCTTTTGGAAATTCAGTGGCATTAACTATTGTGATCCCTTCTTCGCCAGTACCGGCAAGGTCTGTATTAATCAAAAACCTGATTTTAGTTAAAGGGACAATAGGATTTTCTGTATAATATTTTGAACCTAACAAGCCCGGTTCTTCCCCTGCAAAACATATAAAAGCGATAGAATATTTCTGCGGATGTGCTGCGTAATAATGTGCCAGATTCATCAACAAGGAAAGTCCACTTGCATTATCATTAGCTCCGGGAAAATAAGTTTCTGCTCCCATACCTCCAAGATGATCATAATGCGCTGTGATAAAAATAAAAGAATCCGGTTTCTCAGTTCCTTTTACAAAAGCGCAAATATTATCAGCTTTGAATTTTTTAATGAATTTATTTTCTACCTGAACTTCAAATGAAGTTGGTTTGGAAATTAAATTTTTGTTGATATACACGATTGTATAATCCGCAACTTCCTGAGAAACACTCCACGTTAATTTATCCTGCAGTTTTACTATAAAACGTTTTTCTGCATTTACAAAAGTTACGCTATCATTTTTTTCAAGATCACCGGAACAGTTGATACCTTTTGATTCTTCCCCTACAATAAAATCTTTTCCGGGAATTAATGTTTTTCCATTTATAGTTAGGCTTATTTTTCCGGGAAATGTGTTCACCGAATAGGTAAAATTCTGTGAATAATTTTTTCCGTTCAAAGGTTGCAATCCATAAGCAGAAAATTCATTATGTATAAACGTGGCGGCTTTATGCATGCCTTCATTGGTATAGCCCCGGCCCCAGAAATAAGCAGAGGTTAAGGTATCTACTATTCTTCTTCCAAAAGTAATATCCTGAGAATAAACCTGTGAAAGTATGGATGCAATAAAACATACCAATAATAAAATCTTTTTCATACATACAATTTACAGAATCATTATGCTTTTCCTGCCACAACTATCACAATTTCTCCTTTCACTCCTTTTACTTCAAAATAGCCGTGCACTTCTTTTAAAGAACCTCTTTTATTTTCTTCAAACTTTTTAGAAAGCTCGCGGCTTACACAACACATTCTTTCCTCTCCAAAATATTCTATAAAATGACTCAAAGTTTTTACTAGGCGCACCGGGCTTTCATAAAAAACCATCGTACGATCTTCCAAAGCCAACTTTTTTAAAAAAGTTTGCCGCCCTTTTTTTAAGGGAAGAAAACCTTCGAAACAAAAATTGTTCATAGGTAAACCACTATTTACTAAAGCCGGAACAAATGCAGTTGCTCCAGGCAGACATTGTACTTCAATATTTTCTTTAATACAAGCTCTTACAAGTAAGAATGCAGGATCACTAACGCCCGGAGTTCCGGCATCTGTTAACATAGCTATGTTCATACCTGCTGCTAACTGGGAAACAAGATGTTCCACAATGCGGTGTTCATTATGCTGATGATAAGGAGAAACAGGTTTATGAATTGAATAATGTGACAAGAGCACAGAGGAAGTTCTGGTATCTTCTGCCAATATAAGGTCAACGGATTTTAAAATTTCCACTGCACGATAAGTAATATCTGCAAGGTTTCCGATAGGTGTGGGAACGAGATAAAGCATGTATTAAATTTTATCCTTCCTGGATGTGTATCTCAAAATTTTCCATTACCGCATTTGCCAGAAGTTGTTTTGTGGCTTCCGTTGCTATCTCCTTGGCAACGGTTTCAGAAACTGCATCAAGGTATAAAACAATATGCTTACCTACACGTACATCCTGTATGGAATGGATACCTAAATTTTTCAAGCCTCCCATCACTGCTTTTCCCTGTGGATCCAGCAGATCTTTTAAAGGCATGATCTTTATATGTGCCGTATAATTCATGATTTATTTTTGAATACCAAAGATAAAATAATGTAGGCGATGAATAGAACAGGAACAACGAGCCATTGCAACAAAAAGATGCCGGCCATTCCAATAATAAATAAAATAATAAAAGGAAGAAAGGTTTGCCATTTCCTATTCCGGAATTTAAAAGCAAGTAATGGAATTTCACTCACCATTAACCAACTGATAATTATTGTGAAGCCATATAAAAACCATTTATTAACCAGGAGCATTATCATAAATTCCTGTGTGCTGTTCCAGTAAATTAATGGAAAGGAAGCGATCAATAATCCTACAGCCGGTGTGGGTACACCTCTGAAACCATACTGTTGCCTTGAATCCAGGTTAAATTTTGCAAGTCGGTAAGCAGCAGCAGCTGCAATAATTAAAGCAGGTAAAAGGTATATGATGGAAACATCTATTCCATCCGTTTCCCTAGCATAAGCCGTTCGTAAAAACTGGTAAATAATCAATGAAGGTGCAACTCCGAACGTTACTAAATCTGCCAGAGAATCCAGTTGCTTTCCCATTTCAGAAGTAGCATCAAATAAACGGGCAACAAAACCATCTAAAAAATCCACCAACGCGGCAATGCCTATACACAAAGATGCCATCCATATTTTTTCCGGGATGGCGATCAATTGAGAACCTTCCTCATTGTATTGTATGGTGATGCCATTCTGTAAAATAAATATAATGGCAAGGCATCCGAAAATTAAATTTAAAAGAGTAAAAAGATTCGGAATCTGTTTCATGTAAATTTTTAATATGTTACTGACTTATTTTTTCATCAGTCGTTCAATGTCTTCCACTGTGATTGGAATATTTTTCATCAGGTCTATATTTCCGTTTTTTGTGATCCAGAAATTATTTTCAATCCTGATTCCCATTTGTTCTTCTTCTATATAAATTCCGGGCTCAATTGTAAACACCATTCCTGCTTTTACAGGTTCCGTTCTGGTTCCCAGGTCATGCACATCAATTCCTAAATGATGGGAAATTCCATGGTATAAATATTTTCTGTATGCTCTGTTATCTGCATCTTCATTTTTTACATCGGCCTTTGATATCAATCCAATTTTTTGGAAAATTGCAGTAGCTTCCCCACCCACTTTTTCTGTATAATCAATGATACTGATTCCGGGTTTTAATATAGACGCTGCGTATTTATGCAAATGAAGGCAGGCATTATATACTTCCTTCTGTCGCTTTGTAAATTTTCCGTTTACCGGTATTGTACGGGTAAGATCAGCGCAGTAACCACCATATTCAGCACCAAAATCCATTAATATTAATTCGCCATCTTTACATTCCTGATTATTTTCCACATAATGCAACGTTCTGGCTCTGTCGCCGCTTGCAATGATGGAACCATATGCCTGCCCGGTTGCACGCTGCGTTAAAAATGAATGAAATATTTCTGCTTCAATTTCATATTCCATTACACCGGGACGAATAAATTTCAATAATCTTCTGAACGTATTTTCCGTAATATCCATCGCCTTTTGTAACACTTCCACTTCCATGGAAGTTTTTATGGCACGCAGATCCTTTAATATACGGGCACTTCTTTTGAAACTGTGCAACGGGTAGCGTTTACGCATATCTTCAGCGAAACGATAATCTCTTACCTGAAGGAGGTTTGATTTACGGTCGTTTTCATTAGTGTTAAGATAGATGGTATCCGCCAGATGGATCCATGGCTGTAACATTCCGTCCAGCACATCCAGCCATGGATCCATCTGGCGGATACCATCTATCTTAACACTAATGAAAACGA
>JBKJSZ010000171.1:0-4520 GCA_046593675.1 Ferruginibacter sp. | reverse complement strand
TTATGGAAGTTTAGGTGAGTACACCATTTCCGGCTTCGCGGCGGCTCCATTACCGATACACGATATTACCATGCGTGGAAATGTAGACAGAAAATACCACAAAGTAAACTGGAGTATTATAGCAGATGAACCTATAGAAAAACAAATCATAGAAGTTTCTGATGATGGCGTGATCTTCAAACAGATTACAGAATTAGCAACCTCAGTTAACAGCTACTCTTATACTCCCAATTTTTCAGGTATGATGTACTATCGTTTGAAAGTTACTTCTGTTATTGGGCAGACAGCTTATTCAAATATTGTGGCGCTGCGTTCTGATGCATCCACCAATACGATCACCTTAAATACCATTACATCAACCGATGTAACCGTGAATGCCGGAACAGGTTATGAATACTTGTTACTGGATATGAACGGTCGAATGATGGCAAGAGGACGCGGCATGGCGGGGATTACCAAAATTAATATGCAACAGTATACTTCCGGTATGTATGTTTTACAATTTCTGACAAACAACCGTGAAAGACAAACAGAAAGAATTATAAAACAGTAAGGTAGATTCATGTGTAAGTTAGGGATCAGCGTTAGGGGCTGATCCCTTTTTTTATATAATGCGTAACATTTTTATAATGGAACTATGTTGATTTCTTGTTAACTTTAGAAAACCCATTTCTATGTTATGGAGAAAATTTAATGGCGATGCCATAGAACTTCCAATTAAAGATGCAGTGGAAGCTGTTATCAAAAGAGAAACCGCAGCCGGTTTTCACCTCAAAGTTTGTATAGGAACCGACAGCCAGGTTAAAGGCCGGGAAACTGAATTCGCAACTGTTATTGTGTTTTTAAGAGAAGGCCATGGCGGCTTTATGTTCATTCACAATGAAAAGACCACTCATTCGTATAGTATCAAAGAAAGAATGTTGGTGGAAGTAGCAAAGAGTATCGAGATCGCGTATGAACTCTGCGAATTGTTTACGGTATATGATGTGGATATGGAAGTACATGCAGACATCAATACAAATCCGCAATTTAAAAGCAACGAAGCCTTAAGAGAAGCCATGGGATATATTCTCGGAATGGGCTTTGCCTTTAAAGCAAAACCGGAAGCATTTGCCAGCAGCAGTTGTGCGAATAAAATAGTGAACTAATTTTTTACAAGCAAGGTTTCATTGGACTCATGTATGAGATCCAGCAGTTTTTCTTTCCCGGATTTTTTCACAGCACTCGTTACAAAATGAGCAGGAAGAAATTGCCATGTTTTTTTCATCTCATTTAAAAAATCTTTTACATTCTTACTTACCGTACGTTGATTTTCTTTATCGGATTTTGTAAATGCCAAAGCAAAAGGTATCTGCCATTTTTTTAAATTTTCTAAAAAATTTATATCGATTTTTTGAGGAGAATGTCTACTGTCGATCAAGACAAAGATCATGGCTAAATTTTCCCGTTTGCGCAAATAATTTTCAATCATTTGTTCCCATCTTCTTCTGCTGCTGATACTCACTTTTGCAAAACCGTATCCGGGCAGATCTACTAAATACCATCTATGATTCACTTCCTTTTTAGGATCAAGGATAGAAGGACCGGAACTGTTTACTTCGAAATGATTTATTAACTGCGTTTTTCCGGGTGAACCCGAGGTCTTAGCAAGTTTTTCATTGTTACATAACATATTTATCAATGATGATTTACCTACATTACTTCTTCCAATAAATGCATATTCCGGTTTATCAGGAAGAGGACATTTATTAAAATCAGGACTACTAATTATATATTCGGCATTTTTAATGTGCATGAATCGCAAAGATTTTGTCAAATTTAGTCAATCTGCCTGTAGCAGACCTGTCTTAATCATTTCCAGAAGGCAAACCGTGTATCTTTACACCCTCAATGAAATACGCACACGATATTATTGTACCAGACCAGCATTCTTTGCTTTCCAAAAAAGAACAGGTAGCCAACATGTTCGACAGTATTGCGGTGCGGTACGATTTTCTTAACCGTTTTTTAAGTGCCGGCATAGATCAAACGTGGAGAAAAAAAGCGTTGAATCATTTAAAAAAACATCAGCCGCAAACAATTTTAGATGTGGCTACCGGCACAGCAGATGTGGCCATCATGGCATCCCGATTGCTCCATCCAAAAAAAATAATTGGAATTGATATTAGCAATAATATGCTTGATATCGGCCGAAATAAATTGAAAGAATTAAAACTGAATGATACCATTGAACTGTTAAATGGAGATAGTGAAACAATATCATTTGCAGACAATTCGTTTGATGCTGTAACAGTTGCATTTGGTGTCCGTAATTTTGAAAATCTTGAAAAAGGTTTGTCCGAAATTAAACGGGTTTTAAAACCGGGAGGAAAATTAGTTGTACTGGAATTCAGTAAACCAACCAATCCTGTTTTTAAAGGCATATATAATATTTATATGAAAACCATTTGTCCTGCTGCCGGAAAATTATTCAGTAAGAACAAAACTGCATATACTTATTTAGATCAATCAATAAAACAATTTCCTGAAGGCAAAAATTTTACTCAAATCCTGGATAATCTAGGATATTACAACACGTATAACAAAACACTGAGTTTAGGAATATGCAGTATTTATTGCGGCGAAAAATAATATTGGCTATACTATTCATCTCTGTTGCCTTCAACTCCACCGCACAATTGCGGGAATTGAACCAGGAAGAGCATGATAATAAGCCATTTCATTTCGGGATTAATCTCGGAGTGAACCGATCACATTATAATTTCTCAAGACATCCACGGTTTTTACGTTTACCAGGCGGAGGCTTGAACGATAGTGTTCTGGTGGTGGAAAGTTTGAACAGCACAGGAATCAACCTGGGTTGGCTCGTGAATATGCGCTTGAGTGAACACTTCGACGTTCGCACCTACCCGCTCAATCTCATTTTTACAGAAAAAGCTTTTCAGTATAATTTAAAATATCCCAACAAACCATTAGGTGAAGATTCGGTGATTATAAAAAAAGTACAAGGCATTACACTATCTCTTCCTTTGCAAATTAAATTCAGTAGCGATAGAATCAATAATCTGAAAGTGTATATGTTTGGCGGAGGAAAAGTAGAATATGATTTTGCAGCCAATGCAGGCAATAAAAATGCAGAAGATCTTATCAAATTAAAAAAATTAGATTACGGCATTGAAGCCGGAATCGGTTTTCATATTTACTTTCCCGTATTTGTGTTATCTCCTGAATTAAAAGCAGGATGGGGTTTTGGAAATGTACACAGCCGTGATGCTGATCTTAAATTTTCCAATGTTCTCGACAAAGTAAATTCAAGATCTATTACACTTTCCTTAACGGTAGAATAATTAAAAATCGTAAGAACGTTTTGATATATTCAATCTTATACCGCCTGAAAAAATAGTGGAACTTTTTGAAGGAGAACCGGCAATTTTAAACGCACGTTTCTGCATACTGAATTCAAAAAATAAATTTTCCCTGAACTCATAAGACAGATCTAACATGGCATTTACTACAGTGAGTTTTTCACCGCCACCTACGGTTAATCCATTGTCTGATATTCTTGTTATATAAGATTTCAAAATATCGCCGCCAAAATTTCTTCCGGCACTGTCCAACCCTTTATAATAATAAATGGCTCTGGCTTTTACATAACATCTTGGTAAAGGCTGGTAATTTAAAACACCAATTACTTCCTGGAAATTTGCGCCTAACGGATGCGCCAATGGCTGATTATAATGCGAATAATTTCCAATAGTATCATTGTGTGAATACGTAAACGGACGTACACGATTCATCTCCAATTGCAGATCTAAATTCTTTATTCCAAAAGCATCAATATATTTTGCACCCAATTGAATTCCAAATTTATTTACCCAGCTTTTTGGATTGTTCCTTATTTGAGAAATTAAAAACTCATCTAACAGTAATTGTCCATACACCTGGAAACGATGAGCCACATTTGCTTTAAAATCGAGACCGGCAATGGCATTATCCGGACTACCAACTGTTCCTTCAATATGGCGATAAAAAATGATCGGGTTCATATATTGAAAATCAAAACGATTTTTTCTTCCAAAAATAACGCCTTCAAATAAACCTACATTCAACCATTTTGTAAGGTTAATACTTAGATGATGCATAGCTGCATACTTTCTGTTCAGTAATGAATCACCGTTTTTTCTGAACTGCGGCATCAGTTCCATAAATAAATTCTGATAACTGAATCGCCAGATTTTTGTGTTGATCTTTAAAAATAAATTGCTGTTTCCAAAATCACTCAAAAACAAACTTCTGTATCCGTTACCAATAAAATTTTTATCATATCCTGCCTGGAAGTTGATAAACTTTGCAGCATTAAAGGTCAGGTACCCACGTGCATCAAAATAATCAGTAGCCGTACTGTCATTTTTAAATGATTTATAAAATCCATATCCGGGAACGGCACGCGTTTCACTTATACGGGCATTAAAAAATTTAGGTGCTCTTTCTTGATTGTCTGTTACAGTGGAAGAAAATCC
>JBKJSZ010000083.1:0-6290 GCA_046593675.1 Ferruginibacter sp. | reverse complement strand
TGCTCCGTCCGCTCCATATACAGAAACTGTTTTAGAAATCGGCCGTTTCAACTTTAGTAATTATTTCTCTGGTAATATCGATGAAGTACGTGTTTGGAATTATGCCAGGACACAGGCTGAGATCGCTGCAACTATGAGTTGTCAATTGAATGATGATACTCCAGGATTAATTGCTTATTATGATTTTAACCAGGGAGCCGCTAATGATAACAATTTTACTGAATTGATTCTTCGCGACAGACATGATACCTGCGTAGGATTAGATGGAACTTTATTTAATTTTAATAATTCCGGTAATACGTCTAACTGGGTTGCAGATGCTCCATTTCCTTTAGGAACTTATTGCTCAGCTGTACGGCCTAATATAAAAATTACAGGTTTAGGTGATTGTATTTTAGATGGTGATCTTACACCCTCTCTTAGTAATGGAACTGATTTTGGCTTATACAGCACTGGAAATCCGGTATTCAGAACTTTTATAGTAAAAAATACAGGATCAAGTAATCTTACTCTAGGGCTTCCGGTTCTTTCAGGTCCGGACTTTACTAATTTCATGATCGTTTCAAATCCGGCCCCAACCGTTGTTCCGGGTGATTCCACTTCTTTCACTGTACAATTTATATCTCCAACTTTAGGTATCAAAAATGCCTTCATCACTTTATCTAATAATGATGGTGATGAAAGCGCTTACTTTTTTGCTATCAGAGGCGAAAGACAACAGCCATTACCGGTTTCCCTTATATCTTTCAGTGGAATGCTCATTGAAAAAGAAGTGAGGTTGAATTGGGTTACGGCTTCAGAAAGAAATAACCGTGGTTTTGAAATTTTACGTTCAGATGCCGCTCAAAGGAAATGGACTTCCATTGGTTTTGTATCTTCTCAAAATATACAAAATGCCAGCTATAATTTTTTCGATTATACGCCTCTCGCCGGTATTAATACCTATCGTTTAAAACAAGTAGATCTGGATGGTAATAGCTCACTTAGCAATATTGTAGTTGTAAACGTAATTATTAAAACAACGGTAGTTAAAACATTCCCGAATCCGTTTACAAATTCGGTAACGATATCTTTTAACGATAAACAGTTATTAAATACTACAGCGTTAATAAGAAATGCGACGGGTGTTACGATTGGGACATATCGTCTATCAGATTATCGCAATACATTCAATCTGGAAAATTTGGCTAAAGGAATCTATATTCTTACATTATCTAACGGTGAAGTATACAAATTGATCCGTCAATAATTTTTTAAACTCTTGATACTGAAAGGTCTGTAGCAATGCAGGCCTTTTTTGTATTAAGCTTAACACCAAACGTTTCTCGAAGGCCTATTTACGGGTTAGATTTGCGACAGGATATATAAGGATTTACACAATATATTCTCTGTTTTCCCGTCTAACTTATAACTAAAATAAACTATGAAAAATCGTTCATGGAAAAATGTACTCTCTTTATGCCTTGCTCTGGCCCTCATTCATTTCCCTTTCGTGTTTGCTACATCAAAATCAATATCTTCTGAAAAGAAAATAGCAACTTTTGAAAAAATTTCAACGGCAGTTTCTACATATGCCATGAATGTATATGATCATATTGGACTGCAAAATGCAGGATTATCGTTTGAGGTTTTTAATTATGCAGTAAAAGGAAGAGATTATTTGGTAAACAAAGGATTGATAACAAAAGATCAAATTCTAACTGTGGTAGATTTTACAAAACCTTCCACAGAAAAAAGAATGTATGTGATTGATCTGAATGATGAAAAGATATTATTTCATACTTATGTTGCCCATGGACAAAAATCAGGTGCTCAGTTTGCTGAAAATTTTTCAAACAAACCAGAGAGTTTTCAAAGCAGTTTAGGTTTTTATGAAACATTGGGTACGTATAATGGAAAGCATGGTTACTCAATGAAACTTGCAGGATTAGAGTCAGGCATAAATGATAGAGCGGAAGAAAGAGCCATCGTCATGCATTCAGCTTCTTACGTTAGTGAAGGTTTTATTCAAACCAAAGGTTTTTTAGGAAGAAGTTGGGGTTGTCCTGCTTTGCCGGAAGCTTATAACAAACCAATTATCGACAAAATAAAAGGCGGAAGTTGCTTATTTATTTATGGAAAAAATAAAAACTATTTAAATCAATCACGGATTTTAAACAGTTGATAAATTATGTAAAGCGCTCTTCCCGAGCGCTTTTTGTTTGCCCGATACAGCTCCTTTTATTTTTGGCTTACCTTTAATGCCTCAAACAGACTGTACATGATGGAACAATTAAGAGGAACCGGAGTGGCGATAATTACACCGTTTAAAAACAATGCGGTTGATTATGTTGCCCTGGGGAAAGTAATCGATCATATTTTACATAATGGCGTAAATTATATTGTTACACTTGGAACAACCGGAGAAACACCTGTACTTTCAATCTTAGAAAAAATTGAGATCATCAATTTTACCCACAAGTATATTAATGCCAGATGCCCACTAATTATTGGAGTAGGCGGCAATTATACGGAAGCGGTACTGAATGAAATGAAAGAATTGCCTCTGGAAAAAGCGCTCGCAATTTTGAGTGCTTGCCCTTATTACAATAAGCCTAGCCAGGAAGGTCTTTATGAACATTATAAAAAGATCGCAGAAGCTTCTCCAATTCCTGTTATTTTATATAATGTGCCTGGCAGAACCGGAAGAAATATATCCGCTGCAACTACCATAAGGCTGGCAAAAGAAATAAAAAATATTTGTGCTATAAAAGAAGCCAGCGGTGATATGGTGCAGTGTATGCAGATATTGAAAGATGCGCCTGCTGATTTTGTTGTGGTAAGCGGAGACGACGCACTGGCATTGCCGCAAATAGCCTGTGGAATGAATGGTGTTATCAGCGTAATAGCCAATTGTTATCCGAACCAATTTACAACAATGGTAAATGCCTGTTTAAATAATGATTTTGGGGTTGCTAAAAAAATAAATGACCAGTTAATGCCTGCCTACGATTTATTGTTTGAAGAAAATAATCCTGCGGGTGTAAAAGCATTTATGTCGGAAATGAAGATTATAGAAAATGAGTTGAGGCTTCCACTTCTTCCCCTATCCGAACCCGTTCATCAGCAGGTTAAACATTTTATACAACAATTTGGTTAAGTTTCCCGTCTATATTATAATGCTTCTGGCAGGATGTGTTTTTTTTCATCCTCCATCATCAGCTCAGTTACAAGATCTGACATTTAAATCAAAAAATTCAATTTCAAACGATCACTTTTTCGACTCAACCTTTTTAATTCAGGGAATTTTTGTAAAAACCACCATTTATTTACCGGAAGATTATAAAAAAGGTAAAAAGAATTTCCCGGTTATATACATCATAAATCTAGATTCAAATAATGTTTTATCTAATGAATTAACGGATACTGTTTCCCGATTATCGAAAGTTGGATATCCATCTGCGATTCTTATTGAATTGAAAAAATTTGAAATCGGGTTTGATGATGCAGATGTAAATGATTTATCCGCTTACATTTTAAATACAAAAGAATATATCGATAAAAATTTTTCTACTCAAAGTTCACCTGAATCAAATATAATCGTTGGTTACCGACAAGCCGCACCCGTTGCTATTCAGCTCACTTTGAATTATCCGGAATTATTTGGGAGGTCTGGAATTTTTGTTGCGGACTTTTCCCCTTTTCCGGGGTTTGAAAAATGGATTTATGATCATTCCGATAAAATGAAAGGGATGATGTTCCTTCATTCCTATGAAAAAGACAATTCGGAGAATGGTACTATTGTGAATTTGCTTATGAATCAGATAGGAAGCCATTCAAAAGGTTTGTTGTATAATTTTCTGGAGAGTTATACTGATGACAAATTCAATACATATCCATCCTTTATAGAATTCTATAAATGGATACTAAGCAATGGCCATAATTATATCATCCATCCAAATGAGAAAATAAAAAAACGTTTTTAAGTAATTATTATACCTTAAAACAACAGCCTTCCAGAGCCAGTTCAGTTTGTTCGAAGACAGATCTTGCTTCTTCTAAAAACTCATCCAGCAATTCATATTTTGAAGAAAAATGCCCGATGATCAAACGACTTACATTCGCTTCTAATGCAATTTGAGCCGCCTGGATTGTTGTTGAATGAAACCTGGAAGCAGCTCTTTCTTCCAGATCCTTTAAATAAGTTGTTTCATGGTATAAAAGATCCACATCTTTTACTTTATCTGCCAGTTCTTTATGAAAAATGGTATCTGCACAATACGCGTATGATCTGGGTGGTGATGCGGCAAGTGTAACTTCTTCATTTGGAATGATGGTTCCTTTTGCATTTAAAAAATTTTCCCCTTTTTGTAATCTTGGATAAAATTCCGCAGGTATTTCGTAAGATTTAATTCTGTCGGCATCTATCCTTCTTTTGTTTTTTATTTCTGTAAAAACAAAGCCCCAGCAATCTATCCGGTGCCTGACCTGAATAGAACGTACAGTTACCAGTCCTGTATCTGCAATAATTTTTTCTTCTGAAACCGGATGGAAATACAACAAATATGGAAGTTGTGCATCTGCTACTTTTAATTGCAGGTTAATAATGTCTATCAGCATCGGCGGACCATATAGGTGAAGGTCTTGAGTACGGTTTTGCAATCCCATACTCGTAAGCAAACCTATTAATCCAAAATAATGATCACCATGTAAATGACTGATGAAAATATGTTTGATCTTTGATTTTTTGATTTTATATTTTGCCAGTTGAATCTGCGTTCCTTCACCACAATCAATCAGGTAATTTTCTTCCTGAGCCTGAAGGATCTGTGCCGTGGGATTTCTTCCAAACGCAGCAATAGCAGAATTATTTCCAAGTATTGTTAAACTTAACATCAGTTACCGGTTTCATCATCATTTAATAATTCTCTTTCCACTTCTTCCATCTGTAAAATATCCCAGGCTTCACTTTCCGTTGGTGTAACATTTAACAACTCCAGTATTTCGGTTTCATCTAGAAATTTTTCAACAGGTTCCTGTAATGCACAAATTACAAATGAGCAGTTGTTTTCATAAAAAGATTGCTGCAGTTCTGAAATAGCTATTGCCGCACCATGTTCCAGATTGGTCACATTCTTCATATTTAAAACAATATGTGGATTTTCCTGTTGCATATAAGGAAGCAACATATTTTTTAATTCTCCTGTCATATTAGCAGAAATAGATGCCTCATTCGGAGTTATAACAGTGAATTTTTCTTTGGTATCTATTTTGACAAACATCAGGCAGAAGGGTTTTTGTAAAATAAATGAAAATTCTTTCTATGTTGAACTTTTATTCAGTTCTTTTATTTTGATTAAGGATTTATAATGGCTGATACTTCCCTTCACTTTTTCAACATATCAACATTTAAGATTTACTTCAAACTAATCGAATCAAATAATCGTTATTATTGTAACAACTAAACACAACTCAATGGATAACAATTTCTCATCACAGGTTAAAGAGATCATCTCTTACAGCAGAGAAGAAGCGCTTAGGCTGGGAAATGATTTCATTGGAACGGAGCATCTCGTGCTGGGATTGATCAGAGATGGAGAAAATACCGCTATCAAAATCTTAAAATCACTGAATGTAGATTTATACGAACTACGCAAAGAGATTGAAATGGCGGTAAAAGATAAAACCGGGAAAAATATTGCCAACATTAATTCCCTTCCTTTAACAAAACAAGCTGAAAAAGTGATTCGTATTACTGTTTTGGAAGCTAAATCTTTAAAAAGTACTATGGTAGAAAGCGAACATTTGATGCTTTCGATCCTAAAGAATAAAGAAAACATTGCAACTCAAATTTTAAATCAATTCGACGTGGACTACGATGTATTTAAAAATGAACTTGGTTTTGTAACAAGCAATCCTCCCCAGGCAGAGTTTAATGAAGACGATGATTTTGATGATGAAAGAAAACAATACGGACAAGCGCCTCGTTCACCTAAAGGAGGTGCGGCTGCCCAGCCAAAAACCAAAACTCCCGTACTGGATAACTTCGGTCGCGATATCACACGCCTAGCAGAAAACGGCTCCCTTGATCCAATTGTTGGCCGGGAAAATGAAATTGAAAGAGTATCGCAAATTTTATCGCGTCGTAAAAAGAACAATCCAATTTTAATAGGAGAACCCGGTGTGGGTAAAACTGCCATTGTGGAAGGGCTTGCGCTTAGAATTGTGCAACGTAAAGTTAGCCGTGTACTGTTTGACAAACGTGTGGTGAGTCTTGATCTTGCAGCTTTGGTGGCAGGAACTAAATACCG
>JBKJSZ010000042.1:0-4060 GCA_046593675.1 Ferruginibacter sp. | reverse complement strand
TGCACATGACAAGATGTATTCTTTGTTATCGTTGCACTTATATAGCTGATCAGATAACAGATAAACGCGTTCACGGAATCGTAGATCGTGGAGATTATGCCGCCATATCTACTTATATTTCAAAAGCAATTGACAACGACTTTAGCGGAAATATGATTGATGTTTGTCCCGTTGGCGCTTTAACGGATAAAACATTCCGTTTTAAAAATCGTGTATGGTTTACCAAACCTCTAGATGCACATCGCCAATGCGAAAATGCTAAATGTTGCGGTAAAGCTACATTATGGCTTCGCGGAGAAGAAGTTTTTAGGGTGACTGCCCGCAAAGATGAATGGGGCGAAGTGCAAAGTTATGATGGCAAACCAGGCTGGATCTGTAACACCTGCCGTTTTGATAAAAAGAAAACCAGTGATTGGACAATCGAAGGTGTTACCAATATTAACAGGCATTCGGTAATTGGCGCAAATAAATACAAAACAATGGTAATGCCACCGGAAACAATTGTAAAAGTGATGCAGGGCTTACAACCGCAATTATTGATGGATATTCATTCTATCAGTGAAGTGAATGATCCTAAAATTCAACTAAGTGAAATTGATGGACCGGCACACAACATGGATTTTAAACCTGCCGATAAACAAAACAATTCAGCAAATAAATAAAGGAGCATGTTATTGATTGATCTGGCTTTGATTATAGAAAAATTTGTTCTTATTCTTGTTGTTGTGATGGCATCATTAGGTATTGCTATGTATACAACGTTTGCAGAAAGAAAAGTTGCGGCAATACTTCAGGACAGGCGAGGCCCTAACCGTGCAGGCCCTTTCGGTTTATTGCAACCACTGGCAGACGGATTAAAATTATTTTTTAAGGAAGAGATCATTCCAAATTTCTCCTCCAAATTTTTATTTATTCTCGGACCGGGTTTGGCCATGTTAACAGCCATCATGACGAGTGCCGTAATTCCGTGGGGAGATCATGTTGTTCTGTTCGGCAGAAATATTTCCTTACAGATTGCAGACATCAACATTGGAATTTTATATGTATTTGGCGTAGTGAGTTTAGGTGTATATGGAATCATGATTGGAAGCTGGGCAAGCAATAATAAATTCAGTTTGTTAGGTGGTTTGAGAGCCGCTTCGCAGATCATCAGTTATGAACTCGCAATGGGAATTGCATTGATTGCTTTATTGATGGTAACCGGAACTTTAAGTATTAAAGAAATGGTGCTTCAACAGCAAAATGGTTATTGGAATATCATTTATCAGCCTTTAGGATTTCTGATATTCCTAATTTGCGCTTTTGCAGAATGTAATCGCACACCTTTTGATCTTCCTGAAGCTGAAAATGAATTGATCGGTGGATACCATACAGAATATTCTTCTATGAAACTTGGCTTCTATCTTTTTGCAGAATATATCAATATGTTCATCAGCAGTGCGGTAATGGCTTCCTTATATTTTGGCGGTTATGATATGCCATTTGTGAATGAGGCGGCTTTGTCACCAAATGTTGCGGCTATAGTAGGAATTGTGGCACTTATGGGAAAAATAATTTTCTTTTTATTCCTGTTTATGTGGGTGCGCTGGACGATCCCTCGTTTCCGATACGATCAATTGATGCATTTGGGATGGAGAATATTAATTCCACTTGCATTATTCAATATGCTGGTTACAGGAGGCGTTATTTTATATCTGAATAAATAAATTTGTAAACACTATTTTTGCAAACCTTTCAAAATGCAACCATTAACCAATAAAATAGTACAGGTCGATCGTCCGAAAATGACGTGGTTAGAGCGGTTGTACCTGCCTTCCATTTTCAAAGGAATGTTTATTACTTTTTCACACATATTTAAAAAACGTCCCACCATTAATTACCCGGAAAAGAAAAGACCTTTCAGTCCGGTTTTCCGTGGTTTGCAGATTTTAAACCGTGATGAAGAAGGACGTGAAAATTGTACGGCATGCGGATTATGCGCCGTTGCCTGTCCGGCAGAAGCTATCACAATGGAAGCTGCAGAAAGACAACCTGGCGAAGAAAATTTATACCGCGAAGAAAAATATGCCGCAAAATATGAGATCAATATGTTGCGTTGCATCTTTTGTGGCTTATGTGAAGAGGCTTGTCCTAAAGATGCCATTTATCTTTCAGAAACATTTACGCCTGCAGATTATCAAAGAAAACAATTTATCTATAGTAAAGAAGATCTTTTAATTCCACATCCAAAAGAAAATCCGGAAGCTTACAAAAAGGCTTTGGGAAATCGTGCAAATAAAGATCAAGCAACCCGTTAAACATGCCTGTTACAACCTTGCTTTTTTTAATGCTATCTGTCATCGCCGTTGGTGCAGGCATTATGATGTTGCTGAGTAAAAGCCCGGTTCATAGTGTACTGTGGCTGATCATTGTATTTTTTGCCATTTCCGGTCACTATATTCTAATGAATGCGCAGTTTTTAGCGGTGGTCAATATCATTGTTTATGCTGGGGCCATAATGGTATTGTTTTTATTTGTGGTGATGATGATGAATCTCAATAAAGAATCCGAACCAGTTAAAAATTATCGCTTACACCTTATTGGCGTAATTACCGGGGGAAGTTTATTATTGATTATTTTATCCGCCATCCGAAAAATTGATTTGCAGCATCCGGTACAAATGAAAGTAGGCGATGCAGGATTGATAAATAATCTTGGTAAAACTCTTTTCACTAATTATGTATTTCCTTTTGAAATCAGCAGCGTACTATTTTTAAGTGCGATTATAGGAGCCGTTGTTTTAGGTAAAAAAGATTAATATGAAAAAAACTTTTATTGCATTAACCGTATTGATGACATTATTATTTACATCAAATGCGAATGCACAGATAAAAATAGAAGACCTGCAAAATGAAATTGGAAATCTTTTAGGCCAGAAGCAATTGCTGAGTGTGAAAAAAGGATTTAGCCCGGTTTTTAAAATTGGAAATGTTCAGGTCAATAAAGTGGGTATTTTAGGAGAGAAGCTGAAAGGTGTAGCCATCTTAGGAGACATTTTCAACAGCAAAGGTGTAGCCGATATCAAGAAATTATATAAAACCTATAAAACAGGTTTAGTTATATTTAATGTACTTGCTGCCTCCGGAACTGCCGTTGCCGCTTATAGTACAATCCGTGGTATCAGCAGTGATACAAAATTTAATAGCAGCACCGTAAAAGCAATGTTGTATCCGGCGTTGACTTCTATAGCTACCAGCGTAATCACTAAAGTGTTAACTAAAAAAGCTTCTTATAAAGCCGTTGATATTTTTAATGGTGTAGTAAGAAATAAAATAAAAGATATTCTTTCAGTAAAACCAGCTACTCAAAACATTGGCGTAGGTTTATTTGTGAAACTATAATATGGATATAAAAGCATACATCATTTTATCGTTGCTGTTATTTTCGATCGGTATGATCGGCGTATTGGTTAGACGAAATTCAATTGTGGTTTTCATGTGCATTGAGCTTATGCTGAATTCTGTGAATCTGTTGTTGGTGGCTTTTTCTAAAATGCACGCCATTAGTGGAATTCCAAAAGCATCTCCTACGTATACAAGCGATGCACAGATCTTCGTATTTTTTATTATGGTGGTTGCGGCGGCAGAAGTAACAGTGGGCCTCGCAATTATTGTAATGCTGTATAGAAATATTCATTCGGTAGATATTAATTTTCTTAACCGCTTGAAAAACTGATCTGCCGGTAACGCAGAATTTTGCTTATGAATAATGTACTACATATAGTGTGGCTTGTTCCTTTTCTGCCTTTGGTGGGATTTCTCATTACCGCACTTTTGCGAAATCATTTATCTAAAGGGTTAACAGGTGTTATTGCCAGCGGTGTTATTGCAGCTTCATTTGGAATAAGCCTTTATTTATTTTTAGAAGTAATGAAAGGGCAAACCCACGTTGCCCATTATTTTAATTTTATACAAATCGATTTTATTACAATAGGTTTTGATCTGAAAGTGGATCAGCTGTCCTCTTTATTCTTACTTATCATTACAGGGATTGGTTTTTTAATTCATGTGTATTCTACTTC
>JBKJSZ010000357.1:0-4084 GCA_046593675.1 Ferruginibacter sp. | reverse complement strand
CTGCAGTTGATACAGATGGTAATTTGATCATCACGAGTGCAAATTATTTCGAAGGTTATTATAAAGTAAAATTGAACGATTTATCTGCTACTAAAATCGAAGGTTCTGATTCCAAATTTAATGCATCAGATCTTGCAGGTGGAAACCTGTTACTGGAAAAAGAAGCGGCAGATGCCAATAAATTTATTATTTTAACTCCTACTATAACTGCACTGTTTCTGAATGCAAATTCTAAAGTTTTCCCTAATCCTGTAAATACTTCTTCTTTTAATATTTTACTGGAAGGACAAAAAGAAGGTCGTTACACAATGGTAATGTCTGATCTTCAGGGAAGAATTTTACAAACAAAATCTTTCACGATTAACAAATCTGCTCAAACAGAAAAAGTGAACATCATGAACAGACCCGTGAAAGGTGTATATATGATTAAAGTAATGAATGCTCAGAATCAAATTGTGATTACTGAAAAAATAGTGATTGAATAGTTTTTTATTATTTTGGGTTGATAAGTCAAGAGGCTGCTTTTAAAAGCAGCCTCTCTTATTTTGGTTAATAATGAAGCCATACACATTAATGCTTTTACATTTTTTATTCCAATTTAATGTACCAATTTTGCATCAATATTTTTATGCAGAATATAGAGCCTTTTTACAATTGGAGACATTTATATACAGCCGAAGAAGATAAGCTTTCTCCTTTTTTCGGACGTACCTACAGTGAATTTGAATATTCACAAACATTGTATAATTATTATATCCATCCGCAATGGGATGATTTCGGCAGCAGAACTTTATATATGAAATTGCTGTTTGCAGATTATGATCTTGGTTATGTTATTATTGAATTATTAGGAGAGTGGAATGATGCGATTGAAAATGATATTATGATGCTACGCCGCGATATTACTGATCTTTTATTTGCACGCGGTATTTCTAAATTTGTGATAATTGCAGAAAACGTTTTGAATTTTCACAGCAGTGATGATAGTTATTATGAAGAGTGGAGAGAACAATTGCAGGAGGAAAATGGCTGGGTAGTATTGGTAGAGATGCCGGAACAAAGTAAATATGACTTTAAAAGAGCAAGACTAACAAATTATGTTGAATTTTTAGACCTTCCTCAATGGAGAACATTAAAACCTGAAGTAATTTTTCAATTAATTGATCAGCAAATGAACCGCCTCCTTGATTGATTTGTTCTATGGTGTAAGAAATAAATCCTGATTAGATTATTTGTGACGTGCTGTACGTATTTTTGCGGCACCAAAACCATCAATAAGCAGCGCTATGACCTGGAAACAATTTTTCACTTCTTCGATAGGCAAAAAGTTCAACATGGCTTTTACAGGACTTTTTCTCATAACATTTTTGATAGTGCATGCCGGAGTAAATTCCAGTATTTTTTTAAATGATAGTGGCGAGACTTTTAACACAATAGCTCATTTTATGAGCCATAACTGGATCGTACGTTTTCTGGAGGTCGGACTTTTTGCAGGTTTATTCTTGCACATCATTCAGGGTTTAATAGTTTGGCGCCAAAACACAAAGGCACGACCGGTAAAATATTATGTAAATAAGCCTGAAAAAAATAGTACTTGGTATAGTCGCTCCATGGGAATTTTAGGAACTCTGTTATTATTATTTCTGATCATGCACATTTCTCATTTTTTTGTAGGAACCAAGGTCGCATTATACAGTGGCGACCAGCCTCACAACCTCTTTGAAGAAATGAAGGAAATTTTCAGCAAATTATGGATCGTCTTATTATATGTGACCGGTGTAATCGCATTATTCTGGCATCTCATACATGGTTTTCAAAGTGCCTTTCAAACATTTGGTATCAACCATAAGAGATATACACCTTTAATTAAAACGATCGGTATTGGTTATTCTGTAATCATTTGTTTATTGTTCATATTAATGCCTGTTGCATTTTATATGCAGTGGATCAGTTAATTAACTACTAATAATACTATCAATATTTATCTATGGCTTTAGATGCTAAAATACCATCCGGCGAACTGAAAGATAAGTGGAATGATTATAAAGGTCATGTCAAGCTCGTAAATCCTGCGAACAAAAGAAAACTGGAAGTAATAATTGTTGGTACGGGGCTTGCCGGAGCTTCGGCTGCGGCTTCCCTGGGTGAATTGGGTTATAAAGTAAAAGCATTTTGTTTTCAGGACAGCCCAAGACGCGCACATAGCATTGCCGCACAAGGTGGAATTAATGCTGCAAAAAATTATCAGAATGACGGTGATTCCGTTTTCCGTCTTTTTTATGATACCGTTAAAGGAGGTGATTACAGATCCCGGGAAGGCAACGTATATCGGCTTGCCGAAGTTAGTACAAACATCATTGATCAATGCGTGGCACAAGGTGTTCCATTTGCGAGAGAATATGGCGGTTTGTTAAGTAATCGTTCATTTGGCGGAACACAGGTTCAACGAACATTTTATGCTGCCGGACAAACTGGTCAGCAATTATTACTGGGTGCATACAGTGCTTTGGAACGCCAGGTAGCTTTAGGTAATGTAACTATGTATAGCCGCCATGAGATGCTGGATATAGTTACCATTGAAGGAAAAACAAGAGGAATCATTGCCCGTAATCTTATTAGTGGTGATCTGGAAAGACATTTTGGTCATGCTGTTTTACTTTGTTCCGGTGGTTACGGCAACGTATTTTATCTGAGTACTAATGCAATGGGCAGTAATGTAACCGCTGCATGGAAGGCACATAAAAAAGGAGCTTACTTCGGCAATCCCTGCTTTACACAAATTCATCCAACCTGTATTCCGGTAAGTGGTGATCATCAAAGTAAGCTTACGCTGATGAGTGAAAGTTTAAGGAATGATGGAAGAATATGGGTTCCGAAAAAAATAAATGATAGCAGGAAAGCAGTGGATATTCCGGAAGAGGAAAGAGATTATTATTTAGAACGTCGTTACCCCGCTTTTGGTAATCTTGTTCCAAGAGATGTGGCTTCTCGTGCTGCAAAAGAAAGATGTGATGCAGGATTTGGTGTAGGTACCACCAAAATGGCTGTATACCTGGATTTTGCAGATGCGATTAAAAGATATGGAAAGATTGAATCAGGAAAAAGAGGATTATCCAATGTGGAAGAAGCTACCATTTTATCAATGGGACGTGAAGTAGTGAAAGAAAAATATGGTAATCTTTTCAATATGTATGAAAAGATTACCGGTGAAAATCCATACCAGATGCCCATGAGGATTTATCCTGCCGTGCATTATACTATGGGTGGTTTATGGGTGGATTATGAATTGCAGACAACTATCAAAGGATTGTATGCATTAGGTGAAGCGAATTTCAGTGACCATGGCGCCAATCGCTTAGGTGCTTCTGCTTTAATGCAGGGTTTAGCAGATGGATATTTTGTAATTCCTTATACACTCGGAAATTATCTGGCTGATGAAATTGCAACGGCGTCTATTTCAACTAACCATCCTGATTTTGAAAGAACAGAGTTGGAAGTTAGAGCCCGGTTGCAAAAATTATTATCGATACAGGGAAAACAATCTGTGGAAAGTTTTCATAAACGTCTGGGAAAAATAATGTGGGATAAATGCGGTATGAGCCGTAATACGGAAGGTTTAAAATCTGCCATCGCAGAAATCAGATTATTGAAAGCTGAGTTTTGGTCTGATGTAAAAATACCGGGCGATATGGATGGTATGAATTCGGAACTGGATAAAGCCGGAAGGGTTGCTGACTTCATTGAACTGGGTGAACTTATGTGTACGGATGCATTAGATCGTAACGAAAGTTGCGGAGGTCACTTCAGGGAAGAAAGCCAGTCTTCGGATGGAGAAGCCCAACGCAACGATGAGAAATATAGTTATGTAGCTGCATGGGAACTTACCGGAGAAGGCTCTTGGGAATTACATAAAGAAGAATTGAAATTTGAAATTGCAAAACCAACTCAACGTTCCTATAAATAAACACAAACAAAAAACTATGGAACATTATCATATGAACCTGACGTTAAAAATCTGGCGTCAGAAAAATTCCAAATCAAAAGGTTTATTTGAAACTTACCAGGTAAAAAATATTTCTTCGGA
>JBKJSZ010000333.1:0-3604 GCA_046593675.1 Ferruginibacter sp. | reverse complement strand
CATGGTGCTAAAGGTGAAGGTAACGGACCTGTTGCAGCAAAAGTTGCAGGTGTGGCTAACTTAACTGGCGGTGTATATGTAGCCATGGCTGATGGCACTATGTTCCATTCTATAACTTATGGTAAAGGTGTTATGGGAAGTTATGCTTCTCAGGTTAGCAGAAAACAACGTTGGGAACTGGTTAAATATATAAGAACCTTACAACCTAAAGCAGCAACAACACCAGCAGCAACAGCTGATACAACAGCAAAAAAAGGATAATCTTTTAAAATAACTTTAGATGAATCATCAGTTTGAATTACCGGGCAGTTATAAGAAATGGACTTATGGTCTATTGGCCGCCGGTATTGTGGCAGTACTGTACGGAATGTGCTCCTTCACCTGCAGCGCCATGTACAACATGCTCGAATGGGTGATAAGCAATCATTCCGTACAGTACCGCCACAATACCAGCGGCCAATAGACCATAAGTCCATTTCTTATAACTGCCCGGTAATTCAAACTGATGATTCATTTAAAATATTTTAAAAGATTATCCTTTTTTTGCTGTTGTATCAGCTGTTACTGCTGGTGTTGTTGCTGCCTTAGGTTGTAAGGTTCTTATATATTTAACCAGTTGCCAACGTTGTTTTCTGTTAACCTGTGAAGCATAACTTCCCATAACTCCTTTACCATACGTTATAGAATGGAACATAGTACCATCCGCCATGGTTACGTAAACGCCGCCGGTTAAATTAGCCACACCGGCTACTTTTGCAGCAACAGGTCCGTTTCCATCACCTTTCGCTCCATGACACACTGCACAATTGATATTGAATATTCTTTGTGTTTCTGACATTTCTGCCGGGGTAAGTTCCGCAAGCGGATTTACAACAGATGCACTCATTTTATAACCGGTACTATCATTTAATAAAGTGTATGGAAATAATTCACCTCTTTTGATGGTACCCTGAACTGGCTTATTATCATAATATATTCCGCCACCCCGTTTATCAGGATCTGTGGTAAACACTGCCGAATCTCTGAACGCATAGGTTTCATACGCACGGCTGTAGGTCATATCAGGCATATAAATTTTGCCTGGAGATCTTTTGCCGGAGCATGATGATATAACCGCAGCTGCAGTCATCAATCCAAAAAATCCAATAATTATTGTTGTTTTTTTCATCCTTAAAAACTTCAATTGTTTAAAGAAGTGTCTTCTTAATATCCTTTTTCTTCCCTGTATAATTTTTGTTCTCTATCGTATCTTCCAAGCCACCATCCTGTTTCTGCCATCTGTACATTAATTTCTTTTGCACCGGCATTTTGTAAAAAATTCTGAACCTCCACATCATTCGTCCTATCTGTACATTCAATAGCCATTATGAAAAGATCGTCTGTTGCTCTGGGGTGGAAATGATGTTTTTTTACAAATGGAGATAGTTGACACAGATAACAAAAGGTCAATACCATTCCAACCGCAGAAAATAATACTGTTAACTCAAACGTGATCGGGATCCAGGCCGGCAAAGCGAAATTGGGTTTACCGCCAATATTCATAGGCCAGTCTTTGGTAAATACCCACGTCATAAAAGATAATGCCGTGGTAGTTCCCGTGATGGCATAAATAAAACCTGCTGTATGTAAGCTCGTTTCCCGGATACCCATTGCATGATCTAATCCGTGTACAGGAAAAGGTGTGTACACATCATGTATTTTATATCCTGCTTTTCTAACGTTCTTCACAGCAGGAAACAAAATTTTTTCATCATCAAAGGCACCTACAACAAACTTTTTAATTCCTCCGGCCATTAATCAAATTTTTAAATTCAAAATGTAAAGTCTAGTGTGCGTGTTCTACCTCATCCACATAGAATTTCTCCGCATCTGCTTTTTCAATATCCGTCATCTTCACTTTATAATTCTCACCACTTGTTTTCAAGATCGATTTGATCTCCGCAAGTGCAATAACCGGGAAATATTTAGCGAAAAGGAAGAAACATGTAAAGAACAATCCGAACGTTCCGAGATAAAAACCTATCTCGTAAATGGTAGGACTGTAATAAGTACTCCAGCTCGAAGGCAGGTAATCACGGTACAATGAAGTAACGATAATTACAAAACGCTCATACCACATACCAATATTTACCACTATGCTCATAAAGAAGGTAACGGTAATATTTCTTCTGAGTTTGCGGCTCCAGAATAATTGCGGAGACACCACATTACAGAACATCATTAACCAGTAACTCCAGCCGTATGGTGAAAATAAATTTGCCCTGTTCTGGCTGAAAGCATACCACTCGTAAGGATTTTGTCCATACCACGCGATAAACAATTCGGTTAAATAGGCGCAACCCACAATGCTTCCGGTTAAAACAATCACCTTGTTCATGGCTTCAATATGACCTACAGTGATATAATCCTGCAATCCCATTACTTTACGAACCACGATCAGCAACGTTTGCACCATGGCAAATCCACTGAAGATGGCACCCGCAACGAAATATGGAGGAAAGATGGTGGTATGCCAACCCGGAATTACCGAAGTGGCGAAGTCAAAAGATACAATAGTGTGTACACTCAAAACCAGCGGTGTACTCAATCCTGCAAGAACCAATGATAATGATTCATGTCTTTGCCAGTGTTTGGTACTGCCCGTCCAGCCAAATGAGGCAACGCCGTATAATAATTTTCTGAGTTTTGTTTTAGCACGATCTCTTACAGTAGCCAGATCCGGCAATAAACCCGAATACCAGAATAATAAGGAAACCGTGAAGTATGTGGAGATGGCAAATACGTCCCAAAGCAATGGAGAATTAAAGTTCACCCAAAGCGGACCGCGTGTATTTGGGTAAGGTAATACGAAGAATGCCATCCAGACACGACCCATATGCCAGATCGGAAACTGTCCGGCACACATTACGGCGAAAATTGTCATCGCTTCTGCCGCACGGTTAACACCTGTTCTCCATCCTTGTCTGAATAATAATAAGATCGCAGAAATCAGGGTTCCGGCATGACCAATTCCTACCCACCAAACGAAGTTGGTAATATCCCAACCCCAACCAATTGTTTTATTTAATCTCCATTGACCAATACCATAAGTAACTTCCCTGTACACACTATATACTCCAAACAGCAGCAAAGCCACGCTGATGTAGAATCCTATATACCAAAGCTTACTAGGCTTCATTTCTATAGGGCTGATGATATCCTCAGTTACCTGGTGGTAATCTTTATTACCATCTACAAGTGGTTCCCTTAGCTGTGATTCGTATTTCAATAATGACATATCAAAATGTTCTTAAGGTTTATGATCCAAAGGCTGTGATACACTTACCTTGTTTCAGTTTTTTGTTTTTTATGCGTGTGCTTTTTCAACACCAACTGGTGCTTCATGTTCCATTTCAGAACCGATCATTCTATCCGTATTACGCACTTTCGCCAGGTAGTTTACATTTGAAAGTGTGTGCAATTGATCCAATACATAGAAACTTCTGTTCACCTGGCTTTCATTTCTGATCTTCCAGATTTCGCTTTCATTGTCGTTAATATTACCGAACATGATGGCATTAGTAGGACAAGCCTGAGAACAAGCCGTTTGTAAATTTCTTACGAT
>JBKJSZ010000017.1:0-18553 GCA_046593675.1 Ferruginibacter sp. | reverse complement strand
CAAAGTGTTCCCTTGATTGTACGAACACGAGGCCATCGTCTGGAAGGAATATGGCATAGTGGTTCTCCTATGGGAATGATCATTAATGCCTTAAGAGGAATGTATGTTTGTGTTCCCAGGAATATGACACAGGCAGTGGGTATGTACAATACTTTACTGCGTTCCAATGATCCGGGACTGGTGATCGAATGCCTGAATGGTTATCGCCTGAAAGAAAAATTACCATTGAATCTATTGGATTATACTGTGCCTTTAGGTGTGCCGGATATTGTACTTGCCGGAGAAGATATTACGCTGGTAACATACGGTTCAACGCTACGTATTGTTGCAGAAGCCGCACAAACCCTTTCAGTGGCTGGCATCAGTTGTGAAATAATAGATGTACAAACCTTATTACCATTTGATGTTCATCACAGTATTCTGTCATCTTTGAAAAAGACGAGCAGGATTTTATTTATTGATGAAGATGTTCCCGGAGGTGCAGCCGCATACATGTTCAATAAAGTAATGGAAGAACAACAGGGTTATAAGTGGCTGGATGCATCACCAAGAACTTTAACGGCAAAAGCACATCGGCCGGGTTATGGAAGTGATGGAGATTATTTTGCAAAGCCTAATACCGAAGACGTTGTAAGAGTTGTAAAAGAAATGATGGCTGAATAATATTTATGCAGCTCTCTTTTCTGCATATCATTGAAATTTTAGGAACGTTTTCCTTCGCCGTTTCAGGTGCATCTTTTGCGATGGAAAAAAAGCTGGATCCCTTTGGAGTTCTGATACTTTCATTCGTAACCGCCATAGGTGGAGGTACGCTTCGTGACCTCATGATCGGAAGTTTGCCGGTGGCCTGGTTGCGAGACAGTACTGCCACCTTTGTGATTTTTTTTGCGGCTATTGGTACCATGCTGTTTGATAAATATCTCAAGAAATTAACGACAACATTATTTTTATTTGATGCACTGGGCTTAGGATTGTTTACATTAGTTGGCATTGAAAAAGCGAAACAAATGCATCTAAGTATAGGTGTTTGTATTGCACTCGGGACTATAACCGCAAGTTTCGGCGGTGTGATCAGAGATGTACTTTTAAATAATGTTCCTCTCATTTTCAGAAAAGAAATTTATGCATTGGCAAGTATTGCCGGGGGAATTGTTTATTTTCTGTTATCAGAAACAACACTCAATGCAGATATCATTACAATCATTTGTATCTCGATTATTTTTGCCATCAGAATTTTTGCAGTCCGGTTTAAAATTTCTTTACCAGCTTTTTATACAAAGCTGAACAAATGATTTGACTGTTTTTTTGTAATGGTTCCCGCAAAAGTTGTAATGAAAAAAAAGCTCACTTTTATAAGGCGGTGGAAAATAATTAAATAATCATTTTTCAGGATTTATACACGATAAGGTAATTTCCTTAATTGTTTGATGTTACATTTAAAGTGTTGCCAGATGCAAAGATCAAATGGAGAGACGTCATTGTAGGATCTGTTGCCACAGCCATCTTATTTATCATGGGAAAATTCGGGATGTTTTTTTTATCACTTCATAAGATGTGGGCAATACACATGGTGCAGCCGGTTTATTGGGATGCTGCTTTTGTGGATTTATTATTCTTCTGTAATATTATATTTCGGTGCAGAATTTACTATACGTTATGCCATCACTTATGGATCCGCCATTCATCCTGCAAATTATGCAGTGCTGGCACGCATTGTGAAAATAGAAGAATAAGTAAACCCGTGCAGGCAGTTGACAAAAAAACAATAACGGGAAGAACCCAAAAAAAATGTTATTTCAGATTATGATATACTTTCTGTACATCATCATCCTGCTCTAAATGATCAACCAGTTTCAAAACTTCATTTGCTTCATCTTCATTTAATTCAACCGTAGTACTGGGAATTCTGGTAAGTTCCGCACTGATTACTTCGAAACCTTTTTCTTCCAGCGCTTTACTCATATGTCCGAATTCATTAAAGGATGCTCGAATCACAATGTTTCCTTCCGCGTCTTCCCCAATTTCTTCCAAACCAAAGTCAATCAGGTCTAATTCAAGATCATCAATATTGAGATCATTTTTTTTTATTTTGAATTCACAGAGTCTGTTAAAAGTAAAAGCAACACTGCCACTGGTTCCCAAAGCTCCATGTCCTTTGGTAAAATGCATTCTAACATTGGCAACAGTACGTGTTGGATTATCGGTTGCCGTTTCCACTAATACGGCAACGCCATGCGGTGCATAACCTTCATAAGTTACTTCTTCATAATTACTGGTGTCTTTTCCCATCGCCCGTTTAATAGCAGCTTCCACGCGGTCTTTAGGCATATTGCAGGCCTTTGCATTCAGGTAACATCTGCGCAATGCAGGATTATTATCGGGATCAGGCCCACTGGTTTTTACAGCTATGGCGATCTCTTTTCCAATCCTGGTAAAATTCTTCGCCATTTTATCCCAACGGGCAAACATGGAACTTTTACGAACTTCAAATATCCTTCCCATAATATTTATTTAAACAGGCTGCAAAAATAAGCGAAGCGATATTGTTCAGCAAATTGAGTTGAAGGATTAGCTTTGGGCCATGGAAATGTTTGTACCATATAATCAACTCAAAAAATTTACGGAATCCGTTTTTAAAAAAATCGGCTGTAGCGAAACAGTATCGGCTGCAGCAGCCATAACATTATTGTCTGCAGACCTTCGTGGTGTGGAAAGCCATGGAATTGCCAGATTAAGCGGGTATGTAAGGCTATGGGAAGTGAAAAGAATTGATCTATGTGCAACTCCTGTCATTATTCATGAAACGCCCAGCACCGCTGTTGTGGATGGTAAAGGCGGATTAGGATTAATAGTGGCGCCCTTCGCTATGCAAGTGGCAATTGACAAAGCAAAAACAGCAGGAACCGGTTGGGTTAGCGTGCAAAACAGCAGTCATTATGGTATTGCCGGAATTCATGCTATGATGGCTTTACAATTTGATATGATAGGTATTGCCATGACAAATGCTTCGCCAACCGTTGCACCAACTTTTAGTAAACAAAAATTATTAGGAACAAATCCTATTGCTGTTGCAATACCTGCGGGACGTCAACCATCTTATGTAGCGGATTTTGCTACCACTACTGCAGCCAATGGTAAACTGGAAATATTGCAAAGAAAAAATGAGGATGCTCCGTATGGCTGGGTGCAAACGGAAGAAGGCGATCCAACCACAGATGCCCATGCCTTAAAAAATGGAGGTGCATTGTTGCCTTTGGGCGGAGATAGAGAACATGGAAGCCATAAAGGATATATGTTGGGAGGAATTGTGGATGTGTTTTCTGCATTATTGAGTGGTGCCAATTACGGTCCTTACGTTCCGCCTTTTCCAGCTTATCTGCCCATGCCTGCTTTTATGCCCGGAAATGGAATCGGCCATTTTTTTGGAGCGATGAGAATTGATGCATTTCGTCCTGCGGAGGAATTTAAAAAAGATATGGACGACTGGATTTCACACTTCAGAAAGGCTACACCTATAGATCCTTCTTGCCCTGTTTTAATTCCCGGCGATCCGGAAAGAATGATGGAAAAAGAAAGATTGGAAAAAGGAATACCATTACCTACCGTTGTTTTGGAAGATCTTCAAAAGCTGTCAGAAAAGTTTGAAGTGCCTTTATTGTAAAAATTATTTTATTTTTTTTACCGGAAACTTTCCGTTGTAATGCTTACCAGATGGACATTGTAACGGATGAGTTATTTTTTATCTCCTTGATTTTACTTTTCTTTCACAATAATATATTGACTTACCTCGTTAATAGCTTGGTTTTTCATAGGATATTGGATTAATACGGGCGGAGATTTCTATCTCTGCCCCTTTTTATATTAGCTCAAAAAGTAAGCGCAAAAAAAAGCTCCCGTTAAAGGAGCTTAATATATTATTGTTGTTAAAGAAGTTTTTAGATGATCAGCATCGAATCTCCATAACTGAAAAATCTGTATTTATCTTTTATTGCTTTTTTATAAGCTTCAATCATAAGATCATAACCGGCAAAGGCACAGGCCATAATCAAAAGACTTGTTTTTGGGAGATGAAAATTGGTTACCAAAGAATCGGCAATATTGAAATTATAAGGTGGATGAATGAAATGATTCGTCCATCCTTCAGAAGGTTTTAATAATTTTTGTGCCGTATAAGAAGTTTCCATTGCCCGCATGGTGGTTGTTCCGATAGAGCAAACGCGGCGTCCGGTTTCTTTTGCTTTATTTACAATGGAACAAGCGATATCATCAATTTTATAATATTCAGCATCCATTTTATGTTTGCTTAAATCTTCCACTTCAATAGGACGAAATGTACCTAAACCTGTGTGTAAGGTAACTTCTGCAAAACGGATTCCCTGAATTTCCAACCGTTTAATCAATTCTTTAGAAAAGTGCAAACCTGCAGTGGGAGCCGCAACTGCACCTTCATGTTTTGCATATACCGTTTGATACCGTTCTTTATCTTCTTCATCAGGTTTACGCTTAATGTATTTAGGCAAAGGCGTTTCACCCATAATTTCCAGCATCTGACGGAATTCTTCATCGGTTCCGTCCCATAAAAAACGAATCGTTCTTCCACGACTTGTTGTATTATCAATCACTTCTGCAACAAGTTCATCGCTTTCTCCAAAATATAATTTATTACCCACACGAATTTTTCTTGCGGGATCAACAATTACGTCCCAGAGTTTATTGGTTTTGTTTAATTCACGGAGTAAAAAAACCTCTATTTTAGCGCCGGTCTTTTCTTTTCGGCCATACATTCTCGCAGGAAACACTTTGGTGTTGTTCACAACAAAAACATCTTTGTCATCAAAATATTCCATGATGTCGCGAAATAGCCTGTTTTCAATTTGTCCGGTTTTGCGATGGACAACCATCATGCGGCTTTCTTCTCTTTTTTTTGTTGGATGTTGTGCGATGAGGTTAAGCGGAAGGTCAAATCTGAATTGAGATAATTTCATGTAATAAACTAAATTTTAAGTTGATCACATGCCTTGATACTGTAGTGATACAGAGATGATTGGGTTGCTGATGTATTACAGCCTATCATGTTACGGCATGATGAAAGTGGGCAAAGGTAAGGGAATTGTGTTCTACAAATTAAATTTCTATGTGCGTTTCTTGAAGCATTCCCGGAAATCAAATAAAAAGTTGTTTTCCGGGAATGGCGTTTACAAGTTTTTGTGTGTACGGATGTTGTGGGTGGCGATATATAGTTTCAGCGTCTCCGCTTTCAACGATTTCCCCTTTACGCATAACCAGAATGCGGTCACATAAATAATGTACAACGGAAAGATCATGAGAAATAAAAATGGCACTGAAATCCATTTCCTCTTTTAGCCGGCTGATGATATTCAGTACCTGTGCCTGTATACTTACATCCAATGCAGAAACCACTTCATCAAAAACTACGAAAGAAGGTTTTAAAATCAACGCACGGGCAATACAGATCCGTTGTCTCTGGCCACCACTGAATTCGTGCGGATAACGGTGATAATGTTCTTCAGATAGTTCAAGTTTTTTCAACATCTCCATCACCATTTGTTTTCTTTCAGCCAAATTTTTTCCAATCCGGTGAACGGCTAACGGTTCGGTAATAGCATCTCCGATTTTCATAGATGGGTTTAAAGAACTGTATGGATCCTGAAAAACAAATTGTATTTTTTTTCGGAATGGCCGCATAGTTTTTTGAGAAATGTTTGTGATGTCATTTCCTTCCAGCAAAACAGATCCTGCGTAAATATCTGCCAGTTTTAAAATGGCTTTTCCAATAGTTGTTTTGCCGCATCCACTTTCTCCCACTAAACCCACAATTTCATGTTCATACACTTCAAAAGAAACCTTGTTAACCGCTTTATTATACACAGTTTGCCTGAACAAACCATTTTTTTTGGAGTACATTAACTCCAGATCTTTTACCTGCAGAATAATTTTATTTCTTTCTTTGGAAGCTGGCTTTGGTTGAACCTGGAAATTCTGATTCATGAGATCATTCATTTCCGGAAGAAAAAAATGAGGATTGTTTGCCGATGGCCTGCAGGCAAGTAAAGCTTTTGTATAAATATGTTGCGGATCTGATAAAACCATCTTTGCAATACCTTCTTCTAAAATTTGACCCCGTTGCATTACTATCAATTTATCTGCAACATCCGCTACCAGTCCGAGATCATGTGAAATCAGCAGTACGGCTAGACCTCTTTGGGCACTTATTTTTTTCAGTAATGAAAGTATCGTTGCCTGCACGCTTACATCTAATGAGGTTGTAGGTTCATCGGCAATAAGTAACAGCGGATCACAGGCCATTGCCATCGCTATCATCACCCTTTGTTTTTGTCCGCCGCTGATTTCATGTGGGTAACGGAAAAGCATTGCCGAAGGATCAGGTAATTCCACCAGCGTAAATAATTCGACCGCCTTTTTTTTTGCCGCTCGCGATGAAAGCGAAAGATGTGCTTCAAGTACTTCTGTAATTTGTGTGCCGCACGTGAGTAATGGGTTTAAGGAAGTCATCGGCTCCTGGAAGATTATGCCTATTTCCTTTCCCCTGATTTTATTTATTTTTTTTACAGATAACGAAGAAATATTTTCCCCTTTAAAATAAACGGAACCCTGCATTATAACGTTTGGAGGCAGTAATTGTATAATGGATAATGCCGTTAGGGATTTTCCAGAACCACTTTCTCCAACAATGGCTACAAATTCACCTTTGTGAATAGAAAAGGAGATGTTTGGAATAACAACTGTGAGATCATTTCCATTTTGAAAACTCACCTGTAAATGATCCACATGGAGTAATGGCTCCATGATATCAGAATTTCAGATGTCTCACTGTTAATCCGTCGTTTTCTAATTGTTTCAGTGAATCTATTCCTATACGTAAATGTGTTTCCACAAATTTTATGGTCACGTTTTTATCACTCTCCGCGGTTTTTACACCTTCGGGAACCATAGGTGAATCACTAACAAGTAACAAAGCACCTGTGGGAATTTTATTATAAAAACCTACTGTAAAAATGGTAGCGGTTTCCATATCAATTGCGTAGGCACGGATTTTTTGCAGATACTCTTTAAAAACGAGATCATGCTCCCATACACGGCGGTTGGTGGTGTAACAAACGCCTGTCCAGTAATCACATTCTGCATCCCGAATGGTTGTGGAAATGGCTTTTTGTAAAGCAAATGCCGGTAGGGCGGGAACTTCAGGTGGAAAATAATCATTACTCGTTCCTTCTCCTCTTATGGCGGCAATGGGAAGGATCAGGTCACCGATTTTATTTCTTTTTTTCAAGCCTCCGCATTTTCCTAAAAATAAAACGGCTTTGGGATTGATGGCGGTAAGAAGATCCATCACAGTTGCTGCGCCGGGACTTCCCATCCCGAAATTAATAATGGTAATATTATTGGCAGTTGCACACTGCATAGGTTTGTCTATAGCCGCAATTTTTACATTATTCCATTCACAAAACAGGTCGATGTAATTGGAAAAATTGGTCAGTAAAATGTATTCTCCAAAATTTGTCAATTTTTCCCCGGTATACCTCGGCAGCCAGTTTTCTACGATCTCTTCTTTCGTCTTCATGCAGTCAATTTAAAAATAAATGTACAAAAATAATTATGGTCGCCAATTTCACACATCGAATCAAAAATTAATTTGATATATTGTGATAAGAATAAATCAAACTAACATCAAATGAAAAAAATATTTATCACCCTTTTATGTGGTTCCGTTTTTATGACGGCCTGTAAAAAAACTGCCGTAAATACGGTTGAGGAAGACGTACCACTTAGCAGGGCAACCATAGATGCATTTATAAGATCTTCGATTCAGAAAGATCATAAATTCGAATGGAGCACATCGCCTGTCAATATGATTTGGAGTGCGCTCAATGAAAGTGATCATATTTTATCGGTCGGATATCAACCTGCAAACGCCGTTCAGGTAAACGAACGTTTGCACCTGATAGATATTAATAGCGCGGAATGGATGGCCGCAAAAAATGAGTTGCTGAACATGATTTTGGAGTCAGAAAAAGAAATAGATCCTGCGTTAACTATGGAACAATTGGTTCAATGGAATGAATCATATTTACCGGTGGTGGATGTGTATATCAGAAATCTGGCAACCATCAAATTATTGCGTTTATCAAAATTAGTACGCTATGCCGAACCTATGGGATACGAACCTGAAAAAATGGAAAACAGGGTTAACAGCAGCAGTGGTTGTGGAAGTAATGTAGCGGAAGCCGGGTTGGTTGCAGGTGTGGATTATTCTACGATACTACCCAATACAAAACAATCCTGGAATTATTCTTACCATAAAATTCCTTCTGCATGGGCAAAATCAACAGGAGCCGGTGTAAAAGTTTTTATTATTGATACGGGTTGTGAATTCGACCAGGAAAATTTAGGTACGGCATTCAACCAGGGAAATTCATCCGGCAGAACTATCGAAAAAATCGTAACCCTTCCACGGTCAACGTTTTTAGGAATTCCTACCGGACCGGTTGAAATAGCGGATGATGGTTGCGGACATGGAACATCTATGGCTGGTGTATGTGCAGCTCCAAGAGGAACCGATGGTGCGGCGTGTGGGGTTGCTTATAATGCTAACCTCGTAACCTGCCGTGCCGCAGAAGATGTGTATTTAGATGATAGCCGTGAAGTAAAAGGTGCATCAGATGCTTTTGTAAATGCTGCTAACAGGGCAGATGTAAAAGTGATCAGCATGAGTATGGGTAAAATGACGAGCAGTTCTCAATTAAGCGATGCGATCAAATATGCGTATGGAAAAGGAAAATTAATGTTTGTAGCTGCAGGAACATCCTTCAGCTGGACCAGCGGCTGGTATGGTGTAATTTTTCCGGCCTATATGGCTGAAGTAAATGCGGTAACAGGCGTAAGAGATAATCTATTTAATACTACTTGTACAAGTTGCCATGATGGATCAGAAACGGATTTTACAATTGTTATGGAAAAAGCCGTGAATGAACGTCACCCATTGACGCTGGCGATGAGTGGAAACGCTCCTTCAACAGTTGGAGGATCTTCTGTTTCCACCGCCACGGCAGCCGGAATTGCCGCTTTGGTTTGGAGTCGTTTTCCAACCCTTACCAGAGCTCAGGTATTAAGTAAACTGATTACCACCAGTGCTAATTATCCGTTAAGGAATAGTTATCTGGGTTGGGGAAATATAAATGCTGATGCCGCAACAAATTAATGCAATGAATTTTTATCAAATAGGTTGAAAGATTATTTACTAATCCCGGTTAAAATTCGCCGGGATTTTTTTTAGGGTGTTGGTATATAAAAATTAATTTCACTTTGCTTTGATCAAGATCGCGTACACACAAAAACCTCCTTCTATCAGAAAAAATGAAAACAGGGAAGAAATTTTCTGTATCATTCGTAAAAGATGGTTTGTTTTGTCACCTGAGGAATGGGTGCGTCAGAATTTTTTATTATATCTCATACATGATCTTCATTATCCCGCATCCTTAATTGCAGTTGAAAAACAATTAATGGTTGGTGAATTAAAAAAAAGGTTTGACATCGTGGTGTATTCAGGCAATCACCAGCCTTACCTGATTGTTGAATGTAAAGCAAGGAATGTTCCTTTGAGTGAAAAGGTTTTGCACCAGGCCTTACGGTATAATATTCCGGTACGAGCACTTTATATTGTTATTACGAATGGTTCTTATTGTATGGCATTTGAAAAGTTGGATTCACAAATAAAAGCTTTGGAAAACCTGCCTACTATGGCATAAAAAAAGCCCGGCATTACCGGGCTTTGTAAAAATAATATTACTGTTATGGAAATATGCCCAATTCAGCATAACTCGTTCCTACTTTATTGATCGCATTTACATAAGCAGCAGTACGCATATCAGGAATCGAAGGATTATTATTCCAGATCTCCATAATTTCCCTGGTAGCCGTGATCATTGTTTCTTCTAATCCGCTGTGTACCAAATCAACTTCTTCAGGGCCATGCATGATAAAAGTACGTTCTGCATTGCTCACTGTTTTTCCGGTTAATTCTTCTATTTGTCCGAGAATATGTGTGTTCAGATTTTCCGTAAAACGTTTTTCCATACGGCCATAACGAACGTGGCTTAAGTTTTTCAACCACTCAAAATAACTTACCGTTACACCACCTGCGTTCAGGTACATATCAGGTACGCAAAGAATACCTTTTTCCAAAAATACTTCATCCGCTTCCGGAGTACAAGGGCCATTTGCCGCTTCACCAATGATCTTACATCTCAATCTTGGAGCATTGTGTCCGTTGATCACGTTTTCCAAAGCTGCAGGAATTAAAATGTCACATTCCATTTCCAGTGCATCTGCAGTTTTAGAAAGGTTGGTTGAACCCGGGAATCCGAGGATAGAACCCGTTTTTTTTCTAAATTCAAACACCTCATCTTCATTCAATCCATCTGAATTCATGATGGCACCTTCAAATTCTGCAAGCGCAATAACTTTTGCTCCCGCTTCCCGGAAGAATTTTGCAGAATGGTAACCTACATTACCTAAACCCTGAACCACTACAGTTTTACCTGCGATGCCGTTTTCCAATCCTAATTTTTTCATTACATCCGTCATGTTGCATACTTCACGGATGCCAAAGAAAACACCTAAACCTGTTGCCTCTTTTCGTCCTCGTACACCACCTTGTGTAACGGGTTTTCCGGTAACACAACCTGCAGCATCAATTTCTCCCGGTTTCAAGGAAGCATACGTATCAACGATCCACGCCATTTCTCTTTCGCCGGTTCCATAATCGGGAGCAGGTACATCAATGCCGGGGCCGATGAAATTCTTTTTTACCAATTCACTCGTATAACGACGGGTAATTTTTTCTAGTTCGTACACGCTATAATTACGCGGATTGATTTTAATACCACCTTTACCACCACCGAAAGGCACGTTTACTATCGCACATTTGTAAGTCATCAGCGAAGCCAATGCCATTACTTCATCCTGGTTAACTTCGTCACTGAATCTGATACCACCTTTACAAGGGCTTTTGTGCTGGCTATGCTGAACACGGTAAGCTTCTATAACTTCAATGGTTCCATTATCTAATTTTACAGGAAATCTCATCTGATAAACACTGTTACAAGCTTTGATCTGTTCCAGGACACCTTTGTCCCATTTGGTGAACTTAGCGGCTTTGTCAAAGCTTTTTTCAACGCTTTGGAAAAAGCTGTAGTGCTGAATTGAAGACATATTGTTTTTAGTTTTACTTCTGCTTAAAGAAGCGGTTTATAAATAGCAATGTAATTATTTGAAAGTTTCTTTTTCCAGTTTGCTGATTTTTCTGTCGACCCTTATCATAAATAAAAATAGTCCGATAAGAATTATCAGGCATACTGCCACCACCACATAAATTTTTCCATTTTCACGCATAGCATCAGCCATTTCAGGTTTATCCTGTGCATATAAACGGGCAGAACAAAACAGGGCGGCAATAAATAAAATAAAACGGGTGATCTTATGCATTCAGCAAGCTTTTATCTTTTATTAATTCCATTCTTGTTTTAATAGTTGCCATCCATATTCCTAATAAAGTCCAACCAATCACCGCAGGATAAAAAACCATACGCAACCTGCTATCAATATCTTTAAAATTCAGCGCAGGATTTCCACTTTCACTCCCGGGTGCACCGGGATGCAAACTTCCAACCAAACGCGGGATTATCCAAATACTTGGAAACAGCATGGCAAACGCAAAAATGTTATATACGGCACTTACCCGTGCACGTTTGTCCATGTCTGTGAACGATCCTCTCAATACGAAATAAGCACCATAAATTAATAAGGCAATTGCGGCTCCGATAAGTTTAGGTTCTTTTAAAATGGCCGCTAAAGATTGATGCTGATCGGTCACCCAGGTATAATTAGCCCACACCATTCCCGTGAGGTAACCTAATACACCATACACTGATCCAATGACTGCAAAGTTTTTGGCATACAAATCATGTTGATATTGACCTCTACTTAAATATTTTATGCTATATATAAAACTGATGATAAAGAAAATCATCATAGCCATCCACATACATACATGGAAATAAAGATTCCGGATAGTTTCATTTAAAATGAACAGATGCGGAACATCTAACAGAAATCCTCCGGCGATGGTATACACCAGCAAAACAAAGGATAATATTTTCCACCACGGTTTACGCACGATAAGGCGTTAGATTTTTAGTGGCGCAAAGTTATGGTAATTGGTAACACACAACTTTTTGATTTATAAATAAAAAACAACCTAACAGGTTGTGAGAATGGCATCATTTTTCTATACTTTCATTATCTAAAACTTATATTATGTTATGGAAAGGCCGTCGCGAAAGTTCGAATGTAGATGATAGAAGAGGTTTAAGCGGGGGAACTATGGCAGCCGGAGGAGGAATTATTGGTGTAATTGTATTGCTCGCCAATTTTTTCTTAGGTGGTGGCGATGTAAATGACCTTCAAAAAATAATTCCACAGCAACAGCAGGCACCGCTTTCTGCACAGGAACAGGCTGCTGAAGATGAAAGGGCCAGTTTTGTTAAAGTAATTTTGGCAGATACAGAAGATGTCTGGGATGAAATATTTTCTCAAAATGGGAAACAATATCAAAAACCAACTTTGGTTTTGTTTCGCGGAAGTACGCAATCGGGTTGTGGATTTGCGAGCGCCGCAACAGGACCTTTTTATTGCCCCGCTGACAATGATGTATATATTGATCTCTCCTTTGCAGAAGAATTGAAAAACCGTTTCAACGCTTCAGGTGATTTCGCACTGGCTTATGTGGTGGCACATGAAGTGGGACATCACATACAGTTTTTACTGGGAACGTCACAAAAAATGGACAGGCTTCGGCAGCAATTGGATGAAGTATCCTATAATAAATATTCTGTGATGTTGGAATTACAAGCTGATTTTTATGCAGGTGTATGGGCATATTATGATAAGAAAATGAAAAATGTAATTTTAAGGGAAGATATAGACGAAGCCTTGAATGCGGCTAATGCTATTGGAGATGACAGGCTCCAAAAGGAATCACAGGGAAGAGTTACACCCGATGCCTTTACACATGGAACTTCAGAACAAAGAATGTATTGGTTTAAAAAAGGGTTTGATACAGGAGATATTTCTCAGGGTGATACTTTTAGTACAATGAATTAATACATGTAATTAAATATTTTTTCAATCTCCCATCGCCGGATCCCGGGATCACTATCATTGTAAATTCTGATGGCAACACATATGTATCAGCAATTTTTAATCTTTTTCCTTACCAGGTATATTCTTATTTTTTTTATTTTTTTCAGCATCAATGGGTAAATAGCTTATCAATACTATTAAAAAGGGAAACAATTCTATTAGTTCAGGATTTCTTATGAATTTTAAGCGCTGCTCATTATAAAAATTATGGGTAATTGTCCAAAATTTCCCCTTTTTCCCATTTAGAAGCTAGAAATAAATGCTACATTCAGCGTCAAATTTATTGTCAAGAAATCTAATTATGAAAAAATTATTACTACTTGTGCTTACTTTATCTGTTATTTCAGAAATAGTGGCTCAAAAACAACCCGTTTGGACGCCTGTCATTTCTTCAAAAATTACACCGGCAAAAACCGCTGACAGATCCAGCTTTCCAACAGCGTACAAATTATTTGCATTGAACATACAGCCTTTGCAACAGGAATTATTTTCTGTGGTTAATAGCAGAGGAACCAAACATTCGGCTATAATTTCACTTCCAAATTCAAATGGTGCCATTGAGCAATTTGAAGTTTTTGAAGCATCCAATTTTGAACCTGCATTACAGGCACAATTTCCTGAAATCCGGGCATTCAGCGGAAGAGGAATTACCGATATGTATGCAACTTTAAAATTGAGCATATCACCGCAGGGCATTCAAACCATGGTTTTCAGAACGGAGAGACCCAACGAATTCATGGAGTTGTATTCCAATGATCGAACGGTATATGCAGTATATGCAGCACAGCGTACAGCCAACCGTTTACCGTGGGCATGTTCTACTGTTGATACAAAAATGATTACTGAGTTAGACGGTGTTATATCCAATTTGAATATAGGAGCAAGATCCGGTGGTAATTTAAAAACCATGCGCCTGGCACAATCGGTAACTGCAGAATATTCCAATTATTTTGGTGCCACCAGTGCCTCACAGGTTTCACTGGTTTTAGCAGCGATCAATAACACGCTTACCCGTTGTAATGGTGTATATGAAAAAGATTTAGCCTTACACCTGAACCTGATCGCAAATACTACTTCTGTTATTTATTATAATGCTTCTACCGATCCTTATTCTCCTGGATCAACCGGTTCTGGTGGCGCATGGAACAGTGAACTGCAATCCACATTAACGTCGGTTATTGGGGAAGCAAATTATGACATAGGCCATTTATTCGGAGCTTCGGGCGGTGGTGGTAATGCCGGCTGTATCGGTTGTATCTGTATCAATGGCTCTAAAGGAAGTGGATTTACATCTCCGGGCGATGGCGTTCCAAGCGGTGATAATTTTGATATTGATTATGTAGTGCATGAAGTGGGGCATCAACTGGGAGCCAATCATACTTTTTCTATGAGTAATGAAGGAACAGGTGTAAACAAAGAACCCGGTTCCGGAATTACCATTATGGGATATGCAGGTATCACCAGTTATGATCTTGCGCCACATTCTATCGCTTATTTTCACCAGGCTTCCATTGCGCAAATACAGGCAAACCTGTTAAATAAAACGTGCCCTGTTACAACAACCATGTCCAACGCCGCACCTGTAATTGCTGCCCTGGTTAATTATACCATTCCAAAAAGTACTCCTTTTGCTTTAACAGGTTCTGCAACTGATGCAAATGGGGATCCGCTTACTTATAGCTGGGAACAAAACGACAATGCTTCCACTTCACAAACAAATGCAAGCAGTGTGGCCAGTGCCACTAAAGCTTCGGGTCCTAACTGGATTTCATTCAGTCCAACCACTACTCCTGTAAGATATTTTCCAAAGCTGGCAACTATATTATCAGGTGCATTAATCAGCGGCCCTTTATCCGGTGGTGATGCTGGCGCCAATACGGAGGCGTTAAGTTCCGTGGCAAGAACATTAAATTTCCGATTAACAGTTAGAGATAATGCGCCATACAGTTCAGTATCTCCTGTTTCCGTGGGGCAATCAGATTTTAAGGATGTAGCAGTAACGGTGAGTAGTGTTTCAGGACCATTTTCTGTTACGGCTCCAAATACGGCTGTATCATTTGTAGGCGGATCAACACAAACCATTACATGGGCAGTTGCCAGTACAACGGCAACACCGGTGAGTTGCGCCAATGTAAAAATATCATTATCAACAGACGGAGGACAAACCTTTCCAACCATATTGTTGTCAAGTACTGCTAATGATGGTACAGAAGCTATTGTTATTCCCAATACACCTACAACAACTGCAAGAATTAAAATTGAGGCAGTAGGAAATATTTTCTTTGATATTTGTAATACCAACTTCACCATTACATCAGGTTCATCTTGTGTTAACCCGGGTTCACTTGCTGCATCTGCCATTACAACCTCAGGCGCAACCGTTAGCTGGTCTGCTGTATCGGGTGCGTTGAATTATGATGTGGATTATAAACTGAACAGTTCTGCAACCTGGACCAATGCGGCAACAGCTACCACTGCTACATCAGTTTCTTTGTCTTCCTTAACTTCATCAAGTTTATACGATTGGAGAGTAAGAACGAATTGTTCTTCAGCAAGCAGTTCTTATGCTGCCGCACAATTTACCACAGCTTCGCCGGCATCCTGCGGAAATCCTTCCAGCCTTACATCAACAGGCATTACCACCAGTTCTGCAACCTTAAACTGGACAGGTGTTTCTGGTGCAGTTTCCTACGATGTGGATTATAAATTAAATACGGCTGCAACATGGACCAACGCTGCTACAGCCACAACAGCTACTTCCGTTTCTGTAAGCGGTTTAACCGAATCAACATTGTATAACTGGAGAGTCAGAGCAAATTGCGCAAGTTTGTCGGGTGCTTACATCACTGCTAATTTTACTACAGCATCTTCTACACCAACGTGTGGTACTGTTACAGGATTAACATCTACCGTAACTACTTCCTCCGCTAACGTAAACTGGTCTGCATTATCCGGAGCAGTATCTTATGATGTAGATTATAAATTGAATGCTTCTGCAACGTGGAGCAATGCCGCAACTGCCACAACATCATTAACAGTTACCATAAGTGGATTAACATCTGCATCTTTATATGATTGGAGAGTGCGTGCAAATTGTTCTGCAGCAGTTGGAAATTATTCCGCTGCTCAGTTTACTACGGCTACTGCACAAAGCAGTTGTGTAACTGCATATGAAACGAATGAAACACAGGCAAGTGCTTCAGCCATTGCAACCAACACAGTTATTTCCGCAGCGATAGGAAGTACTACAGATATTGATTATTACAAATTCACAACTGCCAGCACTTCAAATCTAAATATCAGTTTAAGCAATCTTCCAGGTGATTATGACCTGTATCTGTATAATGCTGCCGGAACACAAATCGGTAGTTCCGTTGCGGGAAGTACTACAAGTGAAAGTATCATCTTGTCAAATCAGGCTGCCGGAACCTTTTATATTAAAGTAATAGGATACAATGGAGCAAACAGCACAACAGTATGTTACAATCTGAATGCAACGGTTACAACGGCAACGGGTTGTAGCAGTTCTTATGATAATTCAACAAATGGAACAACTGCAGGAGCGGCAACTATTCCATTCAATACAAATATCACCGGCTTAATTAATCTTGCAGGTGATGTTGACCATTACAAAATTGTTATTACTACAGCAGGAACAATAACGATTACTTTATCTACTTTGCCCGCTGATTATGATGTTAAACTTTTGAACAGTGCCGGCACTCAAGTAGGCATTTCACAAGCTGGCGGAACTACATCGGAAACAATCAATTATACCGCAGCGGCTGGAACATATTACATTCAGGTTTATGGTTACAGTAATGCAAATAACGCCAGTACATGCTATACCTTAAAAGCACAACTGGGAACTGCTACGAAAGGAAATGAACCTGCATTAATTTCTAAAGGAATTTTGAAAATGTATCCGAATCCTGCCCATACACAAATTAATTTCGTTGTATTAGGAGTGGAAACAAGGAATAATAATTATCGTATTATAGATGCATTCGGTAAAACTGTTCTGCAGGATAGAATGAATGGAAGTATTAAAAATTTAAATATTTCCCGTCTCGCTGCCGGAACCTATACTTTGATGGTGGAAGAATCCGGAACATGGATTTCCAGCAAATTTGTAAAACAGTAATTTAAAAGATAAACCTCCAAAAGCGCCTCCAAACCGGGGCGCTTTTTTATTCCTTCCATAGAAAAGGAAAAAGTATGATGGCAAGTACAATTACTAAAATATCTAATCCAGCTATCAGGGCCGCAAGTTGTAGCACTGCGCCTTCACGAAACAACTCTGCAAAAGCAGATTTACTCAATCGCATCAGCAATAATAATTGTGGTAATATAACCGGGAAACCTAAGATAGCTATCAACGCTGCATTTTGTTGTGCTTTGGCAGCTATGGCACTCATTAAAGAAAAAACAAGGCTCATTCCGGTTCCGCCTAACAAAACAATACCTAAAAACAACAGAGAATTTTGTACAGGATTTTCTAAAAAAATGTAAAATAATACCAGGCTTATCCCGCTCATGATCAACATGAGAATGATGTTAAAAAAAAGTTTTGCAATAATAAATTCCACCGGTGAAACGATAGAATAGAAATACAACATTCTTCCCCGACTTTCCTGTAAAAAACTTTTCGCCACCGTATTTACACAAACAAATAATTGTATCACCCAGAATAAACTGTTCCACACATTTGCATCCGGAGATTCTGTGAGGGAAAGATATAAAACGAAGATGGTGGAAGCGGTATATAAAAGAATGCCATAAAACATATGCTGCTGCCTTAATTCAAGCAGTATATCTTTTTTTAATAAGGCAAAAATCCTGGGAAACATTAATTGTCTTTTAATTCATGGCAAGGTCTGCATCGCGGCTCATACAAATCTTTTTCGCCCAATAAAACCTGTCCTCCTTCATTTACTTTACGATGACTGATACTCGCAATGTTGCCACACTTCATACATATAGCATGTAATTTCGTGATATAATCGGCAATAGATAATAAATTCGGCATCTCTCCAAAAGGTTTCCCCATAAAATCCATATCCAATCCGGCAACGATCACACGAATTCCCCGTAAGGCAAGTTGTTCGCAAACAAAAGTAATTTCAGAATCAAAAAACTGGGCTTCGTCAATACCCACAACATCCACATTTTGAGCAAGTAATAAAATACTTTGTGCACTTTCAACTGGTGTAGATACAATGGCATTAGTATCATGACTAACGATATTTACGGCGTCGTAGCGTACGTCGATAGCAGGTTTAAAGATCTCTACTTTTAAATTTGCAATTTT
>JBKJSZ010000314.1:0-3659 GCA_046593675.1 Ferruginibacter sp. | reverse complement strand
TAATGGAACCTATTCATATCAATGGCAATTCAGTACACCGGGAAATTCAAATTATGTTGATATTCCTGGAGAAACGAGTGCATCATTATCAGTATCACAACCATCTAATAATGGTTTTTACCGGAGAATCATTACTTCCGGAGGTTGTACATCTTTATCCAGTAATATTCATGTGAATGCCAATAATGTACTTCTATCAAATACATTTTCATTAACCGGAGGTGGAGCCTATTGTTCAGGCGGTGCCGGTGTTCCAATCGGCTTATCGAATTCAATTGATGGACTGCCCGAGTTTTATGTGACGTATAATTTATTCAGAAACGGGGTGTATACGGGTATTTCTGTTCAGGGAACCGGATCTGCATTTAATTTTCCTAATCAAACCATTGCAGGAACATATACAGTTCAGGCAGTAGTGAGCGTGGTCAATGGAAGTTCATGTATTCCTCAGAATGTTACGGGAAGTGTAATTGTTTCCATCGATGCGCCAATACCTGCCGTTACAGTAGGCGCTAATCAGAGTTTATGCAATGTGTTTACTTCAACTTTGAATGGCAGCAGCCCTTCACCTTATACAGGAAATTGGACTTTGATAAGTGGAACAGGTACAATTAATTCTCCTAATTCATCTTCTTCAACTGTAACAGGGTTATCTTTTGGTAACAATATTTTCCAATGGAAAGTCGCCAATGGAACGTGTCGTGATTCTGCTAGAATGACCATAAAAGTTGATCCAACATTAACCGTTACACAACAACCTGTATCCGCAACATTTTGTTCAGGAGAAAACGTTTCTTTTACCGCTGCATTTACAGGAAGTTCTCCTTCATTTATCTGGAAAGAAAGTACAGATGGTGCATTAACTTTTACGAATATTATCAACAATAGTACTTATTCAGGAGCCGGAACTTCTACACTTTCTATAACTGCACCCACTCTGGCGATGAGTGGATATGTTTACCAGCTTCAGGCATCCGTAACAGGCGGATGTAACAGTAGTTTAAATACAAACTTAGTTTCGTTATATTTAAAAAATCAATGGATAGGAAATACCAGTAATGATTGGAATGATCCAACCAACTGGAGTGGAAACACATTACCATCTGTTGCATGTGCTGATGTGTATATTCCAGCGGGACGGCCCAATCAGCCATTATTAGCTGCTGGCATTGCCGCCATTCAGAATTTGCATATCGCATCTACAGCATCTCTTGTTGTTAATAATGCTATTTTGCAAATTGCAGGTGTTATAAATAACAGCGGAACAATGAACGTAACCACTGGCCATATCGAATTTAATGGCAGTGCTCCTCAGACTATTGCTGCAAACACATTTTTCAATAATGCAATCAATAACATTACTATTAGTAATAGTGCTGGATCACTTTCATTAGGCGGACCCTTAAATGTGTTTGGACAGGTTGCATTTACAGGTACGGGAAAAACTTTTGTTACAAATGATTACTTAACATTAAAATCTACAATAAGTGGAACGGCATCTGTTGCTGAACTTTTAGTAAACGGATCTGGTAATGCTTTAAATAGTATTTCAGGAAAAGTGACAGTTGAGAAATATATCTCTGCTTTAAAAGCATGGAGATTTTTATCAATTCCCACAAACACCACACAAACTATAAAAGAAAGCTGGCAAGAAAATCAGGCCACCAATTCTACTTCTTTAAATGGATTTGGAATTCATATCACCAGTCCGAGGCCTACCTGGTTGGCAGATGGATTTGATCTGTACACACCTGTTGGTGGAACTATGAAAACGTATAATCCTGTTACTGATCTCTTTCCTAATATAACCAGCACGTATAATCCTATAGCAACATCAGAAGGATACATGGTTTTTGTGAGAGGCGATAGAACGGTTAATGCTTTCGGACAAGCTCCAAAGCCAACTATACTCAGAACATCAGGAGGATTATTCATGGGTAAAACCGCAACAAAAAATATTCCGGCAGATCAGTTTACTCCTTTAGGAAATCCATACCCTTCTGCAATTGATTTCAATAAAATTGTAAAAACGGGAGCAGTTCAGGATGTGTTTTATTTATGGGATCCTAAATTAGCCTCTCTGGGTGCATGGCAAACATTTATAGGGATGGGAACTTCGTATTTTGTTATTCCGGGTGGAGGTAGTTATACAGGAGGAAATACCAATATCGAATCAGGGCAGGCTTTTTTAGTTAGAGCGGTGGGATCTCCAGGTACATTAACGTTTGAAGAAAACAATAAAGTGAACGGAAGCTTTTTGGTAGCGAGAACGGCTGATCAGGCATCGTATTTAAAAACTGTTTTGAAAATTGTTAGAGGTAATACAAACACAATTTTAGATGGTGTGGTAAATCTGTTTGATAACAGTTTTTCAAATGATGTAGATATACAGGATGCTTTGAAAGTAGTAAGAACAGGAGAGTCCATATCCATCAAAAAAGGAAATCATTACCTGGCCGCTGAACAGAGAATAATTCCGGATCAAAATGATTCTATTCAATTAGCCTTAGGACAAGTACGGCAGCAATCTTACCAATTAGAATTTACTGCACGTAATATTCCTGCAAATGTTTCCATGATCTTTTTAAAAGATAAATTTCTCGGTTCACTCACTCAAATTGAATCTATTGGAACTACATATGTAAATTTTGTTGTAAACGCTGAGCCGGGATCCTATTCAAACGATCGTTTCCAGATTATTTTTAAATACTTTTCCGCTGTCGCAGTTTCATTCACAGAAATTACAGCCACAAAAAAAACTGATAAAATGATCAGGATAAACTGGCAAGTGTCAACAGAAGCCGGCGTGGCCATATATGGTATTGAAAGATCTGTAGATGGAAATGCTTTTGTACAAATAGGAACACAACATCCATCCAATAATCTGGCTACGAATAATTACATTTTTGATGACAGAAATTTTGCAGGAAAAAATCTTCAATATCGCATTAAAGCAAATTTCAGACTCGGATATTTTGATTACAGTGATACTGCACTTATCACCATCCAATCAAAAAAGGAGGAGATAAGTATATATCCAAATCCGGTTATAAATAAAAAAGTAAATATCCATTTCAATAATGCAGAAATTATAAATAGTTCCATTTCTATTATTGATGAAGAAGGTAAAGAAATGTATTACGAAAATGCGACATTGCCTGTTGGTTCCATAAAAGTGATACAGTTGAACCCATCTATCGCAACAGGTATGTATAAGTGTATCATCACAGATAAAAACGGCCATAAAAATATTCTTTCAATTATGGTATTATAAAAATTAACTATTAAACAAAAGAAGCAACTCTTAAAAGGTTGCTTCTTTTATTTTAGGAGTATTAGTATGACTGGCTTTTATAATTTTAAAAATATCAGTTAGATGACTTATTAAAAAGTATAGGCAAATCTTTTAAAAATGAATGAAAATTTCCTCAAAATGTCAGTATCACATAAGAGGATATATAAAGTTTATGTATTAAATTAAAATAATCGGATATTCTTAAATATTAGGCCGAAAATTTGAGTTATCTTTAATATATTCCTGTTTAAAGGAATACTTACCAATATCTCAGGAATACCATACAATTAAAAGGTAAGTATGATGAAATTTTTACGTTGCTCCATATTAATGATATTGATATCCGTTGTAACAAATTTACAAG
>JBKJSZ010000161.1:0-3060 GCA_046593675.1 Ferruginibacter sp. | reverse complement strand
ATCAATACCAATAGTGGCTACCATGCTTTTTTTGAGCAAGAATTTACTGCTGAAAAACTACATAAAGCCCTGCTCAAAGCCCTTTAAACCCTGGTTGACAAATGTCAATCGATAATTAATAATTATCTGTTAGTTTTGCAACCTTAATCATCATTCAATCAATATAATCAATTCTTTATGGCGTATGATGTCATTGTGTTAGGAAGTGGTCCAGGCGGTTATCCTGCAGCGATCAGAGCTAGTCAACTAGGCAAGAAAGTGGCTATTATAGAAAAGGAAAGCCTTGGTGGGGTTTGTCTGAACTGGGGTTGTATTCCAACTAAAGCTTTATTGAAGAGCGCACAAGTGTACGAATACGCTAAACACGCCGCTGATTATGGCATTCAGGTTTCAGGAGCAACACATGATTTTGGTGGCGTGGTTAAACGCAGCCGCGGCGTTGCTGATAAGATGAGTAAAGGTGTTCAGTTCTTGTTGAAAAAAAATAAGATTGATGTCATCATGGGTTATGGTGTAGTGATCGCTCCTGGAAAAATTGAAGTAACTGCAGCCGACAATACAAAGCAAACTGTTGAAACAAAAAATATCGTGATTGCAACCGGGGGAAGAGCCAGACAATTACCTTCTATGCCAATAGATGGTAAAAAAATAATTGGGTACCGGGAAGCGATGGTATTGCCGCAGCAACCTAAAAGTATGATCATTTGTGGCAGTGGTGCCATAGGATCAGAATTCGCTTATTTTTATAACAGCATGGGAACAAAAGTTACGATTGTTGAATTTATGCCGAGAATTGTTCCTGTGGAAGATGAAGATATCAGCAAGGAATTGGAAAAGCAATATAAAAAACAAGGAATTGCTATAATGACCAACAGTGAAGTATTAAAAGTTGATACTTCTGGCAATGGTGTAAAAGCAACCGTTAAATCTTCTACCGGTGAGCAGATTATTGAAGCAGATATTTTATTAAGTGCTGTTGGTGTAGTTGCCAACATTGAAAATATCGGACTTGAACAATTAGGCATTAAAACAGAAAAAGGAAAGATCATTGTTGATGCCAATCAAATGACCAACGTACCTGGCATTTACGCCATTGGCGATTGTACACCAGGACAAGCACTGGCACACGTAGCTTCCAAAGAAGGTATCAATGCAGCGGAACACCTGAGCGGTCACAAACCTGATCCAATCGATTATAATAATGTTCCGGGATGCACATATTGCACTCCTGAAATTGCCTCCGTAGGTTACACAGAAAAAGCGGCAAAGGATGCAGGATATGATATCAAGGTGGGTAAATTTCCATTTATGGCTAGTGGAAAAGCCAGTGCATCCGGTGCAACAGAAGGTTTTGTAAAAGTAATATTCGATGCAAAATATGGTGAATTCTTAGGTTGCCATATGATTGGAAACAATGTTACAGAATTGATCGCAGAAGCCGTTGTGGCCCGTAAACTGGAAACCACTTCACATGAAATTTTAAATGCCATCCATCCTCACCCAACAATGAGCGAAGGCATGAAAGAGGCTACCGCCGTGGCTTATGGAGAAGCAATTGACATCTGATAATCATTTATTTCTATATAAAATAAATGCCCGTTATTGCTAACGGGCATTTTAATACATAAAGTATTTTTATTGAACAATGATTCGTTCTGTGATGATTTCACCGCTGTCTGAAAAAGTTAACTTTAATGTGTACGCACCTTGTTTTAAATTATTGAGAAAAATATTTGTCTGACGATTATTATCCCATCGCTGCACTATTCTGCCGCTAAAATCACACAAAGCCATCTGCATTATTCCGGCATCTTCCGGTAAGACAATAGTTGTTTTTCCATTTACCGCCGGATTTGGGAATACCACCACACTTAAATTTCCTGAGAAACGCAATGCTCTTACTTCACTCAGGCGAGACTGTCCAGCTATATCAATTTGCCGTAAGCGATAATACACGGTTCCATTTAAATGAGCTGGATCTTCAAAAGTATAACGGAAACCTGTTGAAGTATTACCATTTAATGCAGTTGATGGTACAAAACCAATCAACTCAAAACCACGGTTTGTTTTCCTTTGAATTTCAAATCCCCGGTTATTAGATTCAATACCTGTTTCCCATGTTAATGAAACCATGCCGGATCTTTTAGTAGCATTGAAGTATTTCAAGAAAACAGGCGTTGGACCACCTTGAATGCAATTATAATATAAAATGGTATTGTTGCATGGAATGACCCTATTGTCCTGCACTACAAGTATTAATGAAAGATTGGGCGCAACAGAAACAGTGTTGGGAGTATTTAAATTGGTAACAACATTTGAAGAAATGAGAACATCAGCAGGATCCAATGTTGCATTATTATTGACATCATAATATAAACTTCCAGTTACATTAAAAGTACCGGAAGATTGAATGAAGGAATAAGTAAAAGTTGTACTTCCACATACAAATAAACTACTAACCACAAGACCCGGACTACTTTCATTAGCTCTTCCCGGTGTAAGCATATTGTTATTTCCCCGCTGAAATTGCCCGCAGCGATTGTTATTGGTTCTTAAATAACCACCGCTATTAATTACCGGAGCATTCACATTGGACACTACAGCAGGATTATCATCTAAAGTTCCAATGGAAACTGCAGAAGATGAACAGGCAAGTGAACCTGCCGGAAGATCAGGAAGATCAGAAATGAAATTTGGAAGCGTTTGATTATTTTGTCCTCCCAATAAAACATCTATAACCTGTCCGTTATAAAATAAGAATACCGCGTATACACCATTATTTCCATTTCTTCTGCCATTTGACCGGATAAGTATATTGTTGGAAGTAATTGTTTGAGACGTATAGGCATTGCCGCTTGCATTTAAAATATATTGCGTTAATGAAGAATTTGATGAGGGAGCATTCCAGTTGAAGCCTGCATTAACCAAAGAATCGTTGAAAGTGAAGTTACTTTGAGAGGAAATAACAAAATATTTTTGAGATGCCAATATTGTATCCGGAAGATCGAGAATATAAAATCCCTGTGAACCATCAGCCTGGTTATAATAATACACAGCAAT
>JBKJSZ010000132.1:0-8220 GCA_046593675.1 Ferruginibacter sp. | reverse complement strand
GGTAATTATTGACGTTCAAAAACCCACATAGACGTTCGTCCTGGAGTATTTGAATTTATATTATCTATACCACAAGTTCCAGAAGTTAAACAATCATTAGGTGCATCCAAAATACATTTTGTATTCCAGTTCATTAGAACATACACATTACTGGTAACCTGCCTGAAGTACCAGGTATCTTCATCTCCAAATAATCCTCCCGGAAAATTGCCACTCTTCTGCATCAGCACATTATTATTTACACGAGCATCTGGTCCACCTAAATTTGGAACCTTAATATTAGCCACCATTCTTGAGCCACTTCTTAAATAATACCCACCCGTTGTTTTATGTTCTAATGTAAATGTAGTGCCGGTTGTACTGATTGATAACTGGCTTTTATCTGTGCCATTCCAATACAAATATTTTTTTGTGTTATTCCGGGTAAAACCATAACACGCAATTTTATAATTCCCGTTAGAAAGACCAGAAACAGTCCCAAATACGTTATCCAAAATATTTGTGGTGGATGTAATAAATTCTCCCACCGCTTTTTCAATGGCATCCGCAGTATTTACAACCACATTGTTCAATTTACCTTTGTCTATTTGCGATGATGAACACGTGCTTTGATTTAAAGTAGGTAAGGGCAAATCTGCGGGTAGTGAAGTAAAGAGTGAAGTGGGTAATTTATTTCTTGTTCCTTTAAGTACCCATCTTGGATCGTGATGACAAAATGCACCGCCACATGCATATACCGCATCTAATTTTATAATAGAGTTCAACCCCATATTTAATAATCCGCAACCCGCTTTCAAATCATCCCAAACTTCAAGTTGTTCTGGTCCGATCTTCATTACATTTATATCTTCAAAATAATTTCTTACACCTGCCCTGCCAAAACTAAATGGTGGCATTTGTGGTGGTAATGTACAGATAGGATCATCCAAAAACTCATATCGTTGAATTCTGTTTATTCCGATAGCATTATTGAGCTGCGTTACAAAATTGTCATCGCCAGGATGAGGACTTTCATATAAATAAAGTCCCTGTGTAGGTAAACCAAAGTTCAATTTTAAAAGCAAAGCAAATAGCTGTGCATGTGCACCTCCCAAACTATGTCCGGTGATCCATATTTTTTTATTGGCACCGCCGTATTTATTCTTAATTCGTGATGCTAAGCTGTCGGCAAAACCTCCGAAAGTTAAACTCTCAATAAACCCTCTGTGTACTTCTCCATTTATATTAGGCCAGGTTCTTTTAAGAAATTTAAAATCTGTACCCAGCCATTCTCCTACTTCACCCATATTAGATCCCGATGAGGTTGTTAGATCTGTACATGATACTCTGTCTGTACCGCGGAAGACAACATAAATTGTAGTGGGTGTTGAAATGATTATGGCTTCAGGATCATATCCTGTTCCATTACACCTGCTTTGAAAATCAAAAATCACTTTTCCGGAACCTACAGAAACAACATTTGTTTCTCGTGGTGGAGCAGTTGTGAGAGATGATATGGAAGTAATGTTAGTTGTAATTAAAGAAGTACTGGTTATAGAAGTAGAACTAAGTATTGCATTGGGATCATAAAACATATATCCTAATCGTTGTGCAAATTTGGCGACAAAAGTATCATTGCGATGCTGGAAAAATTTAACCCATTCACTTTCCGGAGTTTGAACAGGCGATTCATGAAATCTTAGACCATAATCCGGATAAATCATAGTGGCAAGATATCCCATAAGATATCCCTTGACATCTTCTCTTGTGGTGGCACTATTTTTAAAAACTGTGTTGAAACAGTTGGTTGCATTTTGTGCTTTGCCATTACAAATGGAGATGAAGAATAATGAAATAATTAATATTATTTTTTTCATAAAAAAAGTTGATGATTTTATTGATGATTGTATGATATTTATAAATACTTGTAAAAATTTTTGATCGCATTAAATATTATCGCATCATGCAGCTTATTGTGGCCACTGGTGTGAAAGTGGTGAACTTCCATTTTTTATCAAAAACACATCTCATCCCATAATTTAATATTACGCTCCTGCTCACTCTCCAATCGCCACCAAAAGTGATATTGTTAGGATTTACTACCGACCATTTTACTGTACCTCCTGATATCTCTGTTCCGGGTAAAGGAGTAAACACTTTGCTCAATGCCTGTTTTGCAGTTGAAAATGATTTTTGTTCATAAAAAAACTCCATAAAAAAAGTATAGACCGGATTTCCATACCTGCAATTCAATCCAATTGCAAATAATTTATTACGCGCAATGGCTTCCTGGGGCGATTCTTCTAATGTATTTATGTCTTTAACCGTAAAATCCAATTGTTCATCATACCATGTATAACGGATCAATCCTGACACAAGCCACCTTTTACCAACGCCTAAACTTCCATTGAGCCATGTTGCAAATCCTGTACTTCTGTTAAGCCTTAACTTAAAAAGATTTCCTGCACTATCTGTTTTATAAGAATTTACTTTTCCAAATGCTGCATCAAGCGAGGAGGCATTCCAGTTTTCTTCTACGAAAATTTTTGCTTTTGCATTGATCTCTTCCCTACGCCTTGAATTTTGTGTGAGCATTTGTTCTTCAAGAGATTTTATTTGTATTCTCAGCGAAGGCTTTTCTAAAATATTTGTGGTGGTATCCAGCTTCTTTTCTAATTGATTTATTTGATTTAGGAGATCATTTTTTTCCTGTGAATATTTTTCAGAAATACCCGTATACATTTCTTTTGCCAGTAGTGGATCTTTTTGTTTGAATACATTAAATTTTGCGGCAAACCCGATTCTTCTGTCACCGGTTTCATCCTGAACCGTACCTATGGAAATATCCAGAGACGCTAACCTTCTTGCAAATGTGGAGGCTTGCTGGTATTTAGAAAGATCTTTCTTATTATAAAAAATTTCCCAAACCGGTTGCGCCTGGATCGCCAGGTTGGGATTTAATTTCCAGGATTTAAAAGACCAGTCAACTTTAAAATCTTTTATATCGGAGGTACGATTTACCTGAGAAGGCGTTACACCCATCAGGTCAAAAACGGGAGTAGCAGGAATGCTGAATTCTTTGGGAGAGAATCTATCTGGAATAACGTTCTGTTGCGCAGCAGCAGAACTGATAAGAATAAAAGACCCTGTCAACAGTTTTAAAATTACATTCATCGAAATAGTTATGATGAATGAAATTGCAGATTTGATGGAAGGTAGGCAATACCTCAATGAGGTAATTATATTATAATTACACGATTTGTTGCTGATTAGCTTTTAATATAGCTTCTGCTTTACTGGTGACATGTAATTTTTTATAAATTCTTTTTACATGAGTTCTTACAGTTTCATAACTAATGAAACATTCCTCTGAAATGTTATGAAAATTATACCCTCTTGTCATCATTTTTAAAACTTCGAGTTCACGTTCGGTCAATACATAATCTAACTTTTCTATTTGAGTGAGTATTACATTGCTATGGGTAAAAAACTCAAGTACTTTTTTGGCAATGAGTGAGCTTATGGATGCGCCTCCGTTAAAAATTTCTTCAACGGCTTCCAATTGCCTGGAAGGTGAATCATTTTTTAAAACATAGCCCGAAGCTCCGGCGCATAATGCCTGGAATATTTTAGATGAATCGTCGAATACCGTTTGAATTAATACTTTTAGTTCTGGAAATCTCTCCTTTAATTGTTTGGTGGCTTCAATTCCATTTAAACCTGGCATTTCTATATCCATCATAACCACATCAGGCTTACTTCTTTCAATTTTCTCATACAAATGAATTGCATCCGCAAAAGCACCACAGCATACAAATCCTTTCGTACCGTTCAAGATAGCTTCCAAAGCATCTCTCACGAGTTTATTATCTTCAAAAATGGCGACTTTTATTTCCATACACACAAATTACACAAACTGTTATTATAGATAAATCCCTCATTGAGGTATATATAAAATTTGTATTTCCGTACCTGAATTCATGCGACTATTAACAGATAATATTACATTGGATTGCGAAGCTCTCAAATGCATATTATTCAAACCATTGCCGCGCTTTACAGAATTGAAATCAAATCCACATCCTTTATCTCTTATTCTGATCAGCAGATTATTTCCACTGAATTCTGCTACTAATTCAATTTTATTGCTGCCCGAATATTTAACTGAATTATTTAATGCCTCTTTGCAGATCAGGAAAATATTTTTACGGCAATGCATAGGTATCGGCATCTTCATGATGGAAGGCTGTATATTTATTTTTACTTCCATTTTACAGGTGGTAGCCATCTTATGTAAATAATCTTCCAGCTTTTGAAACATCTCTTCCACACTATCATTTCTGGGATCAACCGACCAGATAATATCTTTTAATGTATTCACCATTTCAGTTGCATTGCTTTGTATCACCTGTAAGGAACGCTGTAATAAATGCTGATCATTATTTTTGATCTGTTCATTAGCAAGGTGTGTATATAAAGCAATCCCGCTTAATGTTGCTCCAATTTCATCGTGCAGATCAGTACTTATATTCATCCGTTGCTGATGAAGTTCCAGTTGCCTTTCCACTTCCATGCGGGTATTTTTTTCATGAATCAAACGCGTTTTATAAATCAATCCGAAGTTTAGAAATAGAAGTTCAAAAAAAACACCGATTTCCATATAATTCTGATAATAACTTTCGGGCATTTTTTTCCTGGTTATAAAAATCATGTCTATAAAACTTGCAGAACCAAACACAAGTAATAATCCACTGCCGATCACCAGTATTGTAGTCAGTGCATTTTTTCTCATCATCAAAAAAATGATCACATACAAAGAATACGGAATTGCTGCAATAAAAAGAAACTGTGTGATTATGTCTGTTTTTTGAAAATCAACGCCCAAAAACTGCCCTGCAATGTCTACAATTCCATATATCAGAAAAACCGATTCGAGGATGATCACCTGTTTATTGAGCTTTTTATATAAAGTGATTGTTTCAGTAAAATGTCTGCCGAATTTAAAGTACATCGCATAGCCGATTAACAACATTCCACGGCCACCGGTGAACACTTCATTTTTGGTTACCATTCCGGGAAAAGGATTATATTCCGAATAGGATTTAAAAAGTATATAAATTAAAATACATAAAAAGTAGGCCAGGTAATAAAGGAATTCTATACGCCTGAATAAAATATATTGATAGAAAATGAAAATGAACTGCATCACAGCCATTCCCATAAATACCGCAGTGTAGTTCATACCAATATGAATTTCGGGTACATGTTCAATTGAAATATACATTTAAAATTCCAAGTATCAGACAGATATTTTATTTTCATCAGGAAATTCTTATTCTTCATATGTTTATTATCTCCCTTTCCAATATTCTGTGATACATTCTTTAAACACATTTTTTACACAATGAGATTATATCAAATCAATAACACGCATTAAACGTTATTTTTACTCAAACGACCACGAATGAAAGTGCCTATAAAACAGATCGCGATCTTATTGATTTTTGCTTTCAGCACCAACAATACTTTCAGCCAGAATTTTAAACTTAAATATAAAAACTCCTTAACGTATGCCGGAATAGAAGTGGGTTCTAAAGGCGTGAAGATGACCGTTTTGGAAATAGGAAAAAATCAACAGAAAAACGGTGCTATGAATTTGTTGCAGGACACTGCCATTAATACCGATTTCATCACCTTCTCTCCTGCTACTTTTTCATCAACTTTACAGAGCCTCACTGCTTTATACAATAAAGCCAATAAAGACTATAATATTCCTGCGGCAAGAATTTTTACTGCCATCAGCAGTGGTGTGAAAGTTCTTTCTGAAAAAGAAAATAAAACGATCCTCGTCCACAATCTGATTGATTCATTCAAGGTCAATATTAATGAACCTTCCAGGATAGTAACCATCATTGATGTAACAGAAGAAGCCCGCTTATCTCATTTAGGCATCATACCTGAATCACGCCGCTATAACACTTTCTTGATCGACATAGGCAGTGGAAATACCAAAGGTGGATATTTTCCAAATGGCAATATAAAAGACATTCGATTGTTTCAGTTAACGTGGGGAACAAAAAGCGTTTCCAACGAAACCAATAAAAGAGTGGAAGAAGATAAAACCATTTCCAATTATAACAGGCAATTATACAGAGTGCTCGCAGGTTCTGCTGACCAGGAAATTACGTATGCTGTAAATGTGAGTGGCGCCTATAAAATGAGTGATAATATTGCTTTCAGCGGCGGAATTGCGTGGTCTGTTGCTACGCTATTATACCCGGAGCTGGTAGATAATTCTGTTGTTCCGGTTACGTATGATGAAATCTATGCCTTCAGCGAAAAATTATTTAAAAATTATCCTGCGCTTTCAGATACTTCCATAGCCAATTCAATTACTGATGCCACCATTGATAAAATGGCAGTGAAAAATGAAGTGAAAAAAGTGAATAAAGTTTTTGACCAGCGGGCATTGATGGCGGGCACCGGATTACTTTTAAAGATCATGCGGCAATTCGAAGGCGTTTATGAGAAGAAACAATTCTTTTTAGTGAAAAACGGACAGGTTGGCTGGATCTCTGCATTTGTTGATCAGTCTATCAATAATCTCCAGGTTAGTAAACAATAAAATAAATATGAGAGATAACAAAATCTCCCTTTTATTGCTTGCTTCTTTTTTGCTTTTACTGGCATCATTCCTTGTGCTATGCACCTGGGGATATAATTTTTATACAAAGGTTGAAAAAGCCAGTGCGAAACTCACGCCGTATACGGTTCCGGTAAAAGAAGACGATGGTAAAAACAGAGATTCATTGATCAATCTCTATACACAAACCATACAGCGATTTGATGAAAAATTATCGGGCACCTGGACGAACGCGGATTCATTGGAGAAAGATCTTCAGTTTAAACTGGATGAATATTACAGGGTAAAAAATGAACTGGCTACAATTTTAAAAAATCCGGCGACCGCCATCAATAATGAACTGGCAAGAAATAAAATAGCGGAATTACAACAAAAAATCCGTTTACTTCAAAATACTAATGTTAGCGTTACAGAAGAAAATAAAAGATTGAATGCGCTTCTGGAGCAAATGAAAAATGAAAGTCGTACCGCTACTGCTTCTAATTCCATAATATCTCAGGGGAATTCGTCAACACCGTTTGCACAAACAGCCCGTTTTGCTGAACAAAAAATTACAGAGCAACCTTCAGGATTTACAGTTTTTGATCTGGATCTTAACTATAATCCGGATGCAAAAGATGGAGACGATTTAGCAGCCATAACAGGATCGTTTATAGTTAAAAGTAATTTTAGTAATTCAGGTGAATTAATGATGGTGGTGGTTCAACCAAACGGAAAAGTGTTACAAAAATCAGCCTGGGAATCAGGCACTTTCAATTGCCACGAAGGAAAGAAAATTTATAGTTGTAAATTATATCTTGAAAATACAAAAGGAGAATCAAAACGTTTATCATTTAGTATAAACACTGATAAAATCACCAAAGGAAATTATATATTTCAAATTTACCACAACGGACAATCATTAGGCAAGATCACGAAAAATATTTCCTGAAGATTGTATGGCTTCTAACCCCCTTTTATAGCAAAAGCCCCTTTAAAACAGGGGCTTTTCATTTATAAAATAACCAGGCAAGAAAACGTGATATATATTAAAATTTAATTACCAACGTTCGGCATTGCTTTTAAAAGAAAATAATGTTTGTACTGGTAGGCTGTACCAAAATTTTTAAAGATTGAACAGCGCTATCTCTGATCATGTGGTCCGCACTACTTAAAACAGGTATAGATACCACCTTCTTTTCTTATACCTCTTAAATTATAGGACACCAATTCAACTACACTGTATGCGTCACAATAAGACTTTGCCTCAATTATATTATAATTCACATTCAGTGTGTCAATATCTGTAGCGTTCAATTGTACAAAAACCGTTGATAGTAACTGATTATTAAAATAAGTAAACATTAAACTGTCCTGTGAAGATCCTGTATAAGTACTTCCTTGTAAATTATAAAATGTTGTATCATTTCCATGTAAGGAAAATAACTTTATTGAGTTAACATCATATTGTTTGAATGGACCAAAAACCAAATCACGTTCTGTTATTCTATCAACAATTCTAAAAGTGGCGCCAGGTTCGCTTATGTTACATTTTCTACTTGTAATAGTGCAACATGAATTAAATAATAGCGTCAACATTATAAATCTGTATATTTTAT
>JBKJSZ010000226.1:0-2642 GCA_046593675.1 Ferruginibacter sp. | reverse complement strand
ATTTGTAAAAGTGATTGGTAAAGGGGATAAAGAAAGATTGGTTCCTATCGGGCAAACTGCGGTAAAATTTATTCAATCCTATAGAAATCACATTCGTAATCAAATTAAAATAGTTCCCGGCAATGAAGATATTTTATTTCTAAACCGCCGCGGTTCAAAATTATCCAGGGTGATGATTTTTTTGGTGATTAAAGAACTGGCTTTAAAAGCGAATATTAATAAGCAGGTTTCACCGCATACCTTTCGTCATTCTTTTGCCACGCATTTAGTAGAAGGCGGTGCCGATCTGAGAGCTGTACAGGAAATGCTTGGCCATGAAAGCATCACCACTACAGAAATTTATACTCATCTCGACAGGGAATTTTTAAGAAATACTTTACAGAAATTTCACCCGGCTTTTATTAATAAATAAATAGTTCCGGTAAATCAATTTTTAATTTCACGAACGGTAATAATAACGTAAAGGCGTAACGTTATTTATGGTTAGAGAGCGAAACATCGCTTTCAATGATATCCACAGCATACTCTTTATTGCCCACCTGTTTTCTATAATGCTTGAACATACTGCTCCACCGTAATTTCAAAACACCCAGAATTCCTTCTTTTACAATTCCTTTATTCATTTTACTGGCACCTAGTTTTCTGTCGCGAAAAGTGATGGGAACTTCTTTTATTTTAAACCCAAGTTTCCAGGCGGCAAATTTCATTTCAATCTGAAAGGCATATCCCACAAATGCGATGGCATCCAGGTTAATGGTTTCCAAAACTTTTTTTGAATAACAAACAAAACCTGCAGTGGGATCTTTTACTGGCATCCACGTAATCATTCTGGTATAAATAGATGCCCCTTTAGAAAGTGCGATCCTGTTTGCCGGCCAGTTTTCAAATGCACCACCTTTTACATAGCGGGAACCTACGGCCACATCTGCCCCATTTTTACAGGCCTCATATAATCTTTCAAGATCGGCAGGGTCATGAGAAAAATCTGCATCCATCTCAAATATGTAACGGTAGCCTCTGTTGATCGCCCATTTAAAACCATGAATATATGCGGTACCCAATCCTAATTTACCCCTTCTTTCTTCTAAAAATAACTGCCCGGGATAACTGGCGTATAAACTTTTTACAATAGCAGCAGTGCCATCCGGCGAACCATCATCTATTACCAGTATATGAAAAGATAAGCGCATACTTATTACGGCCTCAATGATGGCTGCAATATTTTCTTTTTCATTGTACGTTGGTATGATGACAAGTTTTTCCAAATACTATTAAATGACATTCAAATTTAGTGTATATGAATATTCCATTTCAATCATGCAGATTAATTATTCTTCAATAATGTTTTATTGAAAATTTCGGTTAGTTTCTTTTTGGTATGCAAAGGAAAATCGCCCTTCATCATCCAGTCATAATATTGAGGTTCATTTTTTAAAACGTCGGCTATAGCTCGGCCTTTATATTTTCCAAAATTAAAAACTTCGCGGTCTTTATCATCATAACAAAAACGACGTGCATAATCTATGATCTTTTCTTCTCCAATGGTTGAGAGTATGGACTCTATGGAGTTTCCAAGCGTATCATACCGTTGAATTTGTGCCATTAAAACTTCAATTGTTGCTTCCACATCGGCAATGGCACTGTGGGCATTCAATAATTCTTTCTGGCAAAAATATTTATAGGCAGCGGAAAGTGTTCTGGGTTCCATGGTATAAAAGATGTGTTGAACATCCACCATTTTCCTGTCACATAAATCTATATCCATTCCTGCTCTTAAAAATTCTTCCATCAGAATCGGAATATCGAAACGATTGCTGTTATAGCCTCCAAGATCACAATTTTCCAAAAATTGTTTAATCTCATTGGCAGCCTGCTTAAAAGTTGGTGCATCTTTTACCATCTCATTGGTGATGCCGTGAATATCGGAATTGGCTTGAGGAATGACCATTTCCGGGTTCAATAATTTTCGTTTACTGATTTTTTCTCCGTCTGGCATCACCTTAACGATAGCTATTTCAACAATTCGGTCAGTTGATAAGCTTAATCCGGTAGTTTCCAGATCAATAAATGCAACAGGGCGGGATAATTGTAGCATGATTTTGGTTCTCGGTATTTTCAGGTTAATTAATATGGTGAAAATAGTCAATTATTTAATTAACAAAAGTACTCTATTAAGGTATCCTGCGTTAACCATACATACTATACCTTTGTAAACTAATATTTCAGATATGAGAAAAATTATTTATTGCTGCGTCATTTTAATTACGCTCACTGCATCTGTAAGCAGCTGCGGAAGTAGCCGTAAAACCGGTTGTCCTATGAGTGGAAAAGTGATCTATTAATTTCAAATAAATGAACTGGAAAGATTTAACAGATGAATCGCAGATTGAAGCGATCAAAAAAGCCTCCGTTGAAAAACCACAGGTAATTTTCAAACATAGCACGCGTTGTTCTATTAGTTCAATGGCTAAAAACCGTTTAGACAAAGAAAAAGCCCCTGCAGATGTAGATTTTTATTTTCTCGATCTTTTGCAATACCGTTCTATTTCAAATAAACTTTCTGACATTTTTAATGTGTACCATGCTTCGCCACAAGTGCTGGTTATAAAAAACGGAGAATGTGTGTATGATGAAAGCCATAG
>JBKJSZ010000208.1:0-5416 GCA_046593675.1 Ferruginibacter sp. | reverse complement strand
CAAGTATTTTGATGTTGTCAGTAAAATACTTGGTAGTTTCCCATTACTGAAAACATACAATCACAATGGGAAACTATATAAAGAAGAAGCTGATAAATGGGAGTTATTATTTTGCTTGCAATTAGAAAATGGAAATGAAATAAATTGAAAGTTTTGATTGCACATCCGGGAACTCAATATTCCCATCAACTAGCCATCCAATTACATCAGGCTAATTTTCTGTATCGGTTTTATACCTGTTTAGCAATATCCTCAAAAAGTATCGCCGGTAAAATTTTTAATAAATTGCCTTCCTCTCTTTACAATAAATTCAGTAATCGAATAATTGAAGACATTCCACCTTCCAAGATCAAAATGTTTCCGTCTCTGGAATTGTTTACATTTAACACAAAACCAAATACAAAACAACATGATGAAAAATTATATGAAAGAAATAAAAAGTTTCAGGAACTCATACCTGATGCCGCCTTAAAAAATGCGGATGTTGTTATTGGATTTGATACATCCAGCTGGATACTTGCAGAACGTTGTAAAAAACTCGGAATAAAATTTATTCTCGATGTAAGTATTGGCCATCCTGTTTCTAAAGAAATAATTTATAAGCAATTATTAGCGGAATATCCTGATTGGAAAGAACAAATTCTACCAAAACATGCCAAGCACATTGTAGAAGAAGCTAAAGAAATGAATCTTGCAGATCTTATAATAGTACCAGGGAGTTTTGTTAAACAAACGCTTATTGAAAATGATATACCACCACATAAAATAAAAGTGAACCAGTTTGGAACACTAACTGGTAAATTTTGGAATGATATTACCAAAAAAAATTCGATTAAACCTAAAATTCGATTTCTTTTTATGGGTGCATTCACTGCACGAAAAGGATTACCTTTTTTATTAAACGCCTGGGCAGATTTACATCCTTCAAACGCAGAATTGATTGTTGCAGGCTATGGTGAAATTCCAGATGGAATAAAACTTCCACCCAATGTAATGAACATAGGAAGTATTGCAAGAGATGAAAGAAATAAATTATTTTATAGTGCAGATGTTTTTGTGTTTCCAAGTTTTTTTGAAGGCCTGGCTCAGGTTCAGATAGAGGCAATGGCAGCTGGTCTTCCCGTAATTGGAACAAAAAATTCTGGCGCCGAGGATATAATTGATCATGGTGAGAATGGGCTTATTATAGAAGCCGGGAATACATTACAACTTAAAAATGCTATAAATTATTTCATAGAAAATTCATCTATTATTCAGGCAATGGGAATATCTGCACAAAAAAAAGCAGAAGCATATACATGGAATAACTATGGCGAACGCTGGAAAACTATTCTGAATAACTTATAATTAAAAAGTTAATAATTATTAACTGTAATGCATTATTCACCTATAAAATATTTGAAAATAGTTCGGATAATTGCTTTGACATTTCCGTTAAAACGAAAATTAAATTTTTTAATAAAAGAATATTTACATAATGGCAGGAAATTAAAAATTCCATTTTTCAGAAATTGGAATATTTATATAACAGTTACTCAAAACAATCATTCTACGATCTCCAATTTAATACTTGAAGGCAGTAACAGCCAACCCGAAGGAACGTTATTAAAAAGATTAAGCAAGGAACTTCCCGATAACATGACACTTGTTGATGTTGGTGGAAATATTGGAAGTTTTTTCTGTCAGTTCATAAACAAATGCAATATAATTTATGTGTTTGAGCCCGTTCCAAGATTGTATAAAGTGATTCAGGATTCAATTACTAATAATAATTCCCATAAAGTACAGCTTATTTCCAAAGCAGTTGGAGATCTGCCCGGAATAGTCAAAATGCTGGATAACAACAATTCAAATGTTGTATCAGACTATGAAGAAGTTGAGGATAGTATTGATATCACGGTGACCACACTTGATAAAGAATTGGTAACTGTTCCCCGAATTGATTTTTTAAAAATTGATGTGGAAGGATATGAATTTCAAGTATTGGAGGGAGCCAGATCAATTATTCGAAAACACATGCCTGCATTGTTGATAGAAGTACATCCTGGATTTCTTCTAAAATACAATAAAAGCCATGTTCAAATAATTGATTTTCTTGAAGACTATAATTATTCAATAGAATATTTTTCTTTTCTGGTTGAAGAAAGAATGTCAAAATGGAAAAGAATTTTCTATAGATGGTCAGGCAACAAGGGAATAAAATTTGAAAGTAAAGAATCTTTTCTTGCTGATGTTGAAGTGGAACCAAAATTAATGAGTTATCATCTGTATTGTAAACCCCGTAAATAATTTAGTGATTACAAGAAAAATAAATTGGGTTCCTGCTGTACAAAAAGAATACAAAAATAAAATAGATTTATTGGCTAATCAATTGTCTGAATTTTATACGAAAAATAAAAATTATTATGGTGATATAGATTTTACTGCAGATAATTGGATAGAAACTAAGGAAGAGGGATATAAAAGAATTATAAGTTGCTGTATTAAAGCTGAAAAAATTTGCGAGTTTGGATGTGGCAATGCAAATATTTTGAAACATTATAAGCATTTTCAAAATAAATATTACGGTTGCGATTTCTCAGAAGAATTGATACAAAGAAATCAAAGTTTGTATCCAGGTGCTCAATTTATTCAGTTTGACAAGGCTAATAAATTGCCTTATGAAAATGATTTTTTTGATTTGGTATTTTCAACTTTTGTAATAGAACACAGTACCGATCCATCAGCTTTACTAAAAGAATGCAAACGTATATTAAAACCCAACGGTCACTTAGTAATCCTTTGTCCGGATTTCTTGGGTGCTGGAAGAATGTCATCTCAACGTTCCGGTTTTACGAAAGGAAATACAACACAAAAAATTAAAAAAGGAAAATATTTAGACGCTTTAATTACTTTATTTGATAATCGCATAAGAATACCATTTTACTGTTTCTTATTACGAAATAAAACAAAGAACTCACAATCATTTTATATAAATATTTCTCCCACTGTTTTTGAAGATGAGTTTACCCCGGATGTTGATGCAGTATACGTAACGTACAAAAAAGAAATGATCTCTTTTTTAAAAAATGATTTTAAAGTTGAAGAAAATTCTGAGCAAGAAAAGTTTTATGAAAAAAGTAATAAACTTATTTTGTTGAATTGCATCAAACTTAATTTTAACAGTACAATCTCCAAATAATTAATGAACTCTACATTAAACATTCATGCCATTATACTTGCTTTGAATGAAGAGATATTTATCAAAGCCCAACTGGATACGATATATCCTTTTTGTAGCGGCATCTCAATAATCAGTCAGTATGATCGTGATTGGTATGCCAAAAATGTTAACCCTGATAAAACAACAGAGATTATTTTAAATTATCCGGATCCGGAAGGTAAAATTCATTTTATTGTGAGAAGGAAGCCGGATGAAGCTGCAGCACGTAATATGGAAATGCTATCGTTCAATAGCAAAAGTTTTCGTAAAACTATAACGCACGGTAATGAGTTCTCTCTGGTAAAGAAATTCCATTCTTCTCCTGATTATTTTTGGATAATTGATGCCGATGAAATATATGACAGCACAACAATTCCTGCTATAATGAATTACCTGTCAAAAAAAAAACCCAGAGGAATGCGTGTCACCGGATATAATTACCTGCGTACATGGAACCAAAGAGTTCCAAAAGAAATTATTGATTTCACACATTTTGGATTTTTGAAACCAGGTGTTTTATTCGAACAAAGAAGAATAGTGAGCTGGAATGAATCGCGCTTATCGAAGTTGTTCAAAATGATGAAGTTGAAAGATTATGCTGCTGCTTTATATGGATTCATTCAATGTCCGGAATCAGTTGGAGTTTTCCATCATGGTTGCTGGCTAGGTGACAATTTTAGAATAAAAAGCAAATTTGATAAATCAAGTCATAAGGAATCCCAGGAATGGGAGCCGAATTCGGTTGATGCTTTTAAAACAGTTTATATTTCTTTCAATCAGCTTCCGCTAAATATACAACAGGCGTCATGGCCTGCAGGTTTTTTCAATGAAAAAAACGGATAACTTAAAAATTCTCGCGATTATTCCAAGTGGCTTTTGTTTTGGATTACAACATGTAACGGTAGATTTTTTTTCTATGTTTCCTGATAATGTTCTGAGTCATTTTCTGTTAACACGTTTTGGAAATGGTGACATGGAAAAGATGTTAACAAAAAATAATATTCCTTTCAGCTATAGCTGGCTTGGAATGTTCAGTCGCAAAATGGATGCACTGAATATTAAAATGTCGGTACATTCATTAATTAAACTACCTAAACTCTATTATGATTTTATAAAACTAAAAATCAAAATCAAACCGGATATTATTTATTTTGCAAATCATCATGAGTTGATTCTTTTATATCCGGCATTGTTGCTTACAAAACAAAAAGTAGTTTGTCACATGCATGATCCGCCTCCGGCAATTAATTTTCAAAAAAAAACGTTTAAATATTATAGTAAAAGAGTAGATAATTTTATTGCTATTTCAGAATCTGTGAGAAAACGTACAATTGATCTCGGGTGTTCTCCTTCTAAAATTAAAACTATTTACAATGGTATTCATGTCCCTTCACAAATAACGAACAGATCCACTTTATTTATTGAAAAAACGGGCTGGCCTACCGATGTATGTATCCTTGGTATAACAGGTCAGATGACCGAAACAAAAGGAGCAATGGACGTTATTGAGTCTTTTAATCAACTATCCAAACTCAATACAAAAACCAGGCTGGTAATAGGAGGGAAACCTATCGAACCTTTCCATACTCAATTAAAAAATAAAATTGAAGAATTTAAATTAACAAAGGAAGTATTTTTCTCAGGATGGTTACCAGACGCAAAAGATTTTTTCAGAAATATTGATATTTTTATTTTAGCGTCAAGGCATGACGAAGGATTTGGCCTTGTAGTAGCCGAAGCAATGGCTGAAGGAAAACCCGTTGTAAGTACGGATAGCGGCGGATCAGTAGAAATCATTGATAATGGAAAGAGTGGTATTATAATTTCAAAAAATAATATTCAACAAATGACTGAAAAATTACATGAGTTATCTGTAGATGAAATCTTGCGTCAGCGAATTGGCCGGGCTGCCCATTTAAGAATTGAAAATCATTTTAATTTAGAAACACAATCAAAAGTATTGATGAACTATTTGTTAGAGATAAAAAAATAAATGTACGGTAAGGCAACGATACCTTCCGGAATGTGGATCGCGATAGCATCAATTTTGGTATTTACACTTTTGCGATCTCCCAATTTCCTGATCATGTCGGCACTCATGTTTTATATACCTTTTGTCTATAAATATTTTTTTATTAGGGGAAATCCAAACGTAATATTTTGGGGATTATTATATCAATGGCTCACCGTTTCTATACAGGCAATTTATTGCAG
>JBKJSZ010000111.1:0-5344 GCA_046593675.1 Ferruginibacter sp. | reverse complement strand
AAATGGATCCAATAACTGCAAACGCTTGCTAACCGGAGAAACTAAAACCTGTATACCTGAACCATCAAAAGCAGGAGCCTGGTATCCGGCATCTTCTACCGCAAAACCTCTTTGCGGCAATTCGTCACCCGTTGGAGGATCCAGTTTTACCATTTCACCTTTATTGTTCATCAGAAAATCCGTTAAAGGATTAAAATCCAATGAACCTGCAATGGCCATTGCCGTTACCAATTCCGGAGAACCAACAAAAGCATAAGTGTTTGGATTGCCATCAGCACGTTTTGCAAAATTTCTGTTGAAGCTGTGAACGATGGTATTTTTTTCTGCCTTTTCTGCGCCCACTCGTGCCCACATACCAATACATGGACCACATGCATTGGCAAAAACAGTAGCGCCTATCTTATCAAATACACCTAAAAAACCATCTCTTTCAATAGTATACCGAACTTGTTCTGAACCGGGTGTAATGGTAAATTCGGAGTTCAGTTTTAAACCTTTTTCATCTACCTGTCGGGCTAAACTTACGGCACGGCTGATATCTTCATAAGAAGAATTGGTGCAGCTTCCAATTAATCCAACTTCAATTTTCATGGGCCAGTTATTGGCAATGGCCGTTTCTTTCATTTTAGAGATAGGCGTAGCTAAATCAGGCGTGAACGGTCCATTTAAGTGTGGTTCCAGTTCTGATAAATTAATTTCTATTACCTGGTCAAAATAATCCTGAGGATTTGCATATACATCATCATCACCTGTAAGATGTTCTTTTATTCGATCGGCCAGGTCTGCAATATCTGCTCTGTCTGTTGCCCGTAAATACCGGCTCATGCTTTCATCATAACCAAAGGTGGAAGTGGTAGCGCCCACTTCTGCGCCCATGTTACAAATTGTTGCTTTACCTGTGCAACTCATACTTTTTGCGCCTTCCCCAAAATATTCCACAACTGCGCCGGTACCACCTTTAACAGTTAAAATTCCGGCCACTTTTAAAATCACATCTTTAGGAGCAGTCCATCCATTTAATTTGCCCGTGAGTTTTACACCGATGAGTTTTGGCATTTTCAATTCCCATGGTAATCCTGCCATTACATCACAGGCATCTGCACCTCCCACACCTATAGCAATCATTCCCAACCCACCGGCATTTACGGTGTGGCTGTCGGTTCCAATCATCATTCCACCAGGGAAAGCATAATTTTCTAAAACCACCTGGTGAATAATTCCTGCACCTGGTTTCCAGAAACCAATTCCATATTTATTAGAAACAGAACTTAAAAAATCAAATACTTCAACGCTTTCCGTTTTTGCCCGGTTCAGATCTGTTATACTGTTTTCTTTTGCTTCAATAAGGTGATCGCAATGTACGGTACTGGGTACGGCTACTTTTATACGGCCAGACTGCATAAATTGTAACAAAGCCATTTGCGCGGTAGCATCCTGCATTGCTACACGATCCGGGGCAAAATCAACATAAGAGCTGCCGCGTTCGAAAGGAGTTGTTGCATTTCCCTGCCACAAATGTGTATATAAAATTTTTTCAGTTAGCGTAAGGGGTTTGCCAACAATTGTTCTGGCAACCTGAACACGTGCTGAAAAATTCCCATATACCTGTTTAATCATTTCAATGTCGAAAGCCATGTTGTAGATTTGAGGATGATCTGATACATTAGTAGTTGAATAAATTCAATTACTGATTAAGTGGCAAAATTAGTCAAAATCACAATCAGATTCAATTGAAAAACAGTAATTTTACCTTGAGCGACAATTCAAAACGCCGGTTATGAATCGTTTTAAACATTTTATTGAATGGCATGTGTTCGGTGTATGTACTGCAATCGGTGAAAAAGCAGGCATAGCCACCACAACCATCAGAAAATATTTTATTTATATTTCCTTTCTTACAATGGGTTCTCCATTGATCATTTATTTATTTGTTGCCTTCTGGATGAATGTGAAGCGCTATATTTTTAATGCAAGGAGAAATCCGCTGAGGTATTTGTAAAGTGAAAATTTAAAAGGAAGATGAAGGAATTGTGAGTGGTAAGTTTTGAGTGTTTATTTTAATTCAAAACTTAGAACTCAAAACTTAAAACAAATCCTTATTTACTCTGCGTTTATAACGGCTGAACGGAGTTTCACTAATTTCTCAAGCAAAACTTCTAATCTGTCGATCTGCAACATATTGGCGCCATCACTTTTTGCTGATGAAGGATCTGGATGTGTCTCTATAAATAAACCATCTGCATTGGTAGCAATAGCCGCTTTGGCAATGGTTTCAATCAGCGATGGATTTCCACCGGTTATTCCCGAGGTTTGATTAGGTTGTTGAAGGCTATGCGTACAATCCATTATCACAGGAACTTTCAATTCTTTCATCCACGTAATATTTCTGTAATCTACTACCAGGTCCTGGTAACCAAATGAATTTCCTCTCTCTGTTAACCACACGTTTTCGTTGTCTTCTTTTTTGATTTTATCAACTGCAAATTTCATAGAAGGCCCGCTAAGAAATTGTCCTTTTTTTACATTCACAATCTTGCCGGTTTTAGCAGCAGCTATTAATAAATCTGTTTGTCTGCATAAAAATGCGGGAATTTGTAATATATCTGTATAGTGGGCAGCCTTATCTGCTTCTTCGTGCGCATGAATATCTGTGGTTACAGGTACATTAAATTGTTTTCCAACGGCCTGAATTAACTGTAAGGCTTTTTCATCTCCGATGCCGGTAAAAGAAGATCCACTGGTGCGGTTTGCTTTTCTGTAGGAAGCTTTGAAAATGAAAGGTATTTCCAATCGTTTGCAAATGGCACTGATCTTTTCGGCAATGGTAAAAGGCATTTTTTCATCTTCCACCACACATGGCCCGGCTATTAAAAAAAACTGATTATTATTATATGTATTGGTATTTACTATGGCGTTCATATTTCAAAATTACTGTTTTAAGCACTATCATTTTTCCATATTACATTTGTTGAAATTAAGAGAATGGCAAAGGAAAAAATAATGGTCATTGGTGCAAGTGGGCAGATCGGAGTAGAACTTACGCTTGCTTTAAGAAAAATATATGGGAATAATAATGTGATTGCATCAGACCTAAGAGAAGAAAATGCATTGCTTCATGGAACCGGGCCTTATGTAAGCCTTGATGTGATGAATAAAGAACAATTACATGTACAGGTGATCCGCCAGGGAATTACACAGATTTATTTATTGGCGGCTATTTTATCAGCCACGGGTGAAAAAAATCCCGGACTCGCCTGGCATCTTAATATGCAGAGTCTGTTGAATGTATTGGATATTGCCAAGGAAGAAAATCTGCATAAAGTGTACTGGCCAAGCAGTATTGCCGTATCTGGCCCCACATCACCCAAAATAAATTGTCCGCAGCAAACTGTAATTGAACCTTCCACCGTGTATGGGATCAGTAAATATGCAGGAGAATTCTGGTGTAAATATTATTTTGACCGATATAAAGTAGATGTGAGAAGCTTAAGGTATCCGGGTTTGATCAGTTATAAAAGTAGCCCCGGAGGCGGAACTACCGATTATGCGGTTGAAATATATCATGCAGCAAAAAATAATGAAACCTATGAATGTTTTTTAAAAGAAGATACTTTTCTGCCAATGATGTATATGCCGGACGCGATTCGTGCAACTATTGAATTAATGGAGGCTGATGCTTCTTCTATTAGTATAAGAACTTCCTATAATTTATCGGGAATGAGTTTTTCTCCTGAGGAAATTACGGCAGCCATTCAACAGGAAGTTCCGTCTTTTCAAACGATCTATAAACCGGATTACCGTCAGGCAATCGCAGATAGCTGGCCTCGTAGCATTGATGATTCTGTAGCACGAAATGATTGGAACTGGAAAGAAGAATTTGATTTACAGCAAATGACGAAAGATATGCTGGCAAACCTTTAATACAGAAAAAAAATTATGAAAAGGTATAGCGTTATTGTTGTAATTGTATTTCTTTTCTTTTGTTTTATAGAGGCAGATGCACAGGTTTTTAAAAAGAAAGACATTCATATTTCGGTAGGGTATGGAATAGGAAATGTCTGGAAGATGTATTTGAAGGATGCATTTAGCTATCCATTATATTATACCGTAAAATCAACCGGTCCTTTTTGTTTATTGCTGGATTATGCGTTTCACAAAAAAATAAGTGCTGGCATTGCGATGGGCTATTCAGAAACGCGGGGTTCGGCTGATTATAATGGATTTAAATTCAAAGAAAGGCTGAATGCCTTCTCCATATTGGCAAGAGCGAACTATCATGCCTTCAAAATGAAAAAGCTGGATCCATATATTGGAGGAGGAATCGGATATTATCATTTTAAATATATAAATGAATTAAATACTTCCGAGCCGGATAAAGTACCTGGCAATTTTGGATATTCTGCCCAGCTCGGTGCAAGGTATTATTTCAGTTCAAGGCTGGCAGCATATGGTGAGCTGGGATATATAGGTGGTTCACTGGCTCAGATGGGCGTTACCATAAAATTTTAAAAACTCTTGGTTTATTATTTGTTAGTGGTAGATAACTAAAACAAATTATTATGAAAAAGATTCTTTTCTTATTGTGCTTTTGTGCTACAGCTACTTATGTATCTGCACAATCAGATTTTAATTCCGGCTTAAGAGTGGGCGGCGGAATAACCCTGGCTATTCCCGTAAATAAACTGAAAGGATATTCCATTGGTGCAGGTTTCGATCTATTAGCACAATATGCTCTTAGCCGAAGTATTGCCATTACAGGAGATATTGGTTACACCACGGTTTTTGCAAAAGATGACAATCTTGCTTCTTTTGATATTGTTCCTATAAGAGCGGGCATACGTTTCTTTCCTTCATCACAGTTTTATATTGGAGGAAAGATAGGAGCTGGTATTGGCGTAGGTAAAAGTTCTGGCTCTTCTACAGCTTATGCTATAGGTGCCGGCTTAATAATGAGCCCGAAACTGGATGTAAGTGCATCTTATGAAGGGTTTAGCAAAAATGGGGTGGCTCCGGGATATCTTGGGATTCGGTTGGGTTACTTTTTTAAATAAGGGTTACTTTTTAAGTTAATTGGTATTAATGGTCAGCAAACACTTTTCAAGTGTTTATTTGTAAATATTAAAAGATAAATACCCACATTTGGGTATCAATTACTTAAGTATTTACATTTTTTTTACATAGAAATTATTGATCATTAAAAAAAAATGGGTACTTTGCGCCCGATTTATTAAACCAAAAATTAACGTAACATGAAAAAAATCTTCCTTATCACTGCATTAACTGCAGTTTCTTTTGCAGGTATTGCACAAGACAACAAAGAGACAAAAAAAATAAATTTTAGCAT
>JBKJSZ010000099.1:0-3440 GCA_046593675.1 Ferruginibacter sp. | reverse complement strand
ATCCGCAGGAAGAAGACAGTTCTTATATTGGTATGAACAGAAGCAGTGGGGATGTAATTGATGTATATTTTATTAAACAGGAATTGAATAAAGTGAAATTCATTAATGAAGTTAATGGCACATTATACCCGATGAAACAAATTCCTCCGGATAAAAAAAGATTATCGGGATTTAAATGGCAGGACAACAGAAGGCCTAAAAATAAATTGGAATTATTTGAATAAATAAAAAATATGGATACGATAATTCTGATTTTTTTTATTGTAGGTTATATCTTTATTGCTTCTGAGCATTTTATAAAAATCAACAAAGCGGCAACAGCTTTAATTACGGCTGTTATATGCTGGACATTATTTGTTTTCAGCGGACATAATCCAACAGAGATTCATAATCACCTGATGGAAAATCTGGCTGATGCTGCCGGAATACTTTTCTTTCTTTTAGGAGCTATGACGATCGTTGAATTAATTGACGGGCATGATGGTTTTGATGTAATCACTTCACGAATTACAACCAATAATAAAAAGAAATTATTGTGGATCGTTTGCCTGCTCTCCTTTTTTCTATCTGCCATTTTAGATAATCTTACTACAACTATTGTGATGTTGTCTCTTATAAGAAAAATTTTGAATGATAAAGAGGACAGATTAAAATTTACCGGCATGATCATCATCGCTGCAAATTCGGGAGGAGCATGGTCGCCAATAGGTGACGTTACCACTACCATGTTATGGATAGGCGGTCAGGTTACCGCTATGAATATAATTCTGAAAGTTATTCTCCCAAGCATCGTTTGCCTTCTTGTACCGCTGCTAATTATTTCAAGATCTATAAAAGGTTCTGTAGCAAGGCCAGAAAAAATAACTGTAATAAAAACTCATCGTGAGAAAAAAGAATCCATATTTATTTTTATAATCGGTATCTCCGCATTATTATTTGTTCCCGCATTTAAAATGGTGACAGGCCTTCCTCCTTTTATGGCAATGTTACTGGCTTTAGGAATTATATGGACTGTTACAGAATTATTGCATAAAGATAAAAAGGATGCTGATCAGATTACAGTGGCGAATGCACTTCAGAAAATTGACACTCCGAGCATTTTGTTTTTCCTGGGTATTTTATTATCAATTGGTGTTTTACAAAGTACAGGTCAGCTTACAAGTATCGCGGGTTGGTTGAGTGAAAAGGTTCCTGATATAAATCTTATGGCAGGAATAATTGGAGTTTTATCGGCCATAGTAGATAATGTGCCATTGGTGGCGGCATCTCAGGGGATGTTCAGTTTACAACAATTTCCTCCGGATCATCATCTCTGGGAGATGCTGGCATATACTACAGGAACCGGAGGAAGTATTTTAATTATAGGTTCTGCAGCAGGTGTAATTGCAATGGGCATGGAAAAAATCAGTTTTTTCTGGTATGTTAGAAAATTCAGTTTGCTCGCACTTGCAGGTTATGTTTCCGGTGCTATTGTTTACATGTTTCAGGAAATGCTTATCGTTTGACAGGTAATTTCCTTCCTGCAAAAAAATATACCATCAGCAACCCTGCAAAAAATCCACCTACATGTGCTGCATAAGCCACTCCTCCGGATGATTCTGCAGTCAGGCTTCCATAACCGCTGAAGATTTGTAAAGCAATCCACAAACCCAGGGTAATGAAAGCAGGAACGCGTATGACGGTTATAAAAATCAATATTCGTACTGAGTTACGGGGAAATAAAATGAGATAGCCACCTAATATTCCAGAGATGGCTCCAGATGCACCTAAACTAGGTACCAGTAAATCCTTACCGGTATATCCTGATAAGGCTACATGGGCTATGGAAGCGATAAGGCCACATAATAAATAAAAGATAAAATATCGCAAATGGCCCATCCTGTTTTCCAGGTTGTCTCCAAATACAAATAAGTACATCATATTTCCAACAATATGAGCTATTCCACCGTGCATGAACATGGCCGTCAACAAAGTAAGTTGTACAGGAAAAGGAGTTACTTCTAAACCGGATGTATTAATATCCTTTCCCGTTAAGATTTCCATAGGTACAGTTGCGTAACTGAGGATAGAATGTATATTTTGTCCCCATTGTTGATAATAAATGAAAACAAAAACATTTAAAGCAATAAAAAAATAATTTACATATGGCGTCCGGGTTCTTTCTGAATTATCATCTCCTATTGGTAACATAGAATAATATTATAAGATGAAATTAATTTTTATAGTCATTTAAACGTGATTATAGTTGCCTTATTAAATAAGCAATCAGCTTTCATCTGTTTTGGCTCAATTAACCTATTTTTGCCGACCAAAAATTATAGATAAGCATTATGGAAAATTTGATCTATGTAGTTCCGTTGATGGGCCTTGTAGGCTTGCTGTACACCTTTATAAAATTCAGGTGGGTTTCCAAACAGGATGGTGGTACGCCACGTATGCAGGAAATCAGCAATTATATTGCCGAAGGTGCTATGGCATTTCTTAAAGCTGAATACAAAATTCTTGGGTATTTTGTTTTGATCGGTGCATTGTTGTTAGGTATTATGGGTTTTAGCAATACCAACAGCCATTGGTCAATTTCCATCGCATTTATTATTGGTGCTTTTTTCAGTGCCCTGGCAGGATACATTGGTATGCGTGTAGCTACGAAAGCAAATGTTCGCACTGCGCAGGCAGCAAGAACAAGCCTTTCAAAAGCTTTGCAGGTATCTTTCACAGGCGGCAGTGTTATGGGAATGGGTGTGGCAGGACTGGCAGTATTAGGACTTGGCGCCTTATTTATCATTCTTAAAATGATCTTTGCGCCAGATGCAGCAGCTGATAGTGTTGAGATGGAACGTACTATTGAAATTCTTACAGGATTTTCTTTAGGAGCAGAATCTATCGCATTATTTGCCCGCGTGGGTGGTGGTATTTATACAAAAGCGGCCGATGTGGGTGCTGACCTTGTAGGTAAAGTAGAAGCAGGTATTCCGGAAGATGATCCGAGAAACCCGGCTACTATAGCCGATAACGTGGGTGATAATGTGGGTGATGTTGCCGGTATGGGTGCTGATCTTTTTGGAAGTTATGTGGCTACCGTTTTAGCAACTATGGTTTTGGGAAGAGAAACCATTATATCAGGAGCTGCCAACCAGTTTGGAGATTTGGCTCCTATCCTTTTACCGATGCTGATAGCAGCCTTCGGAATTATATTTTCTATTGTGGCTACTTTCTTTGTTCGTATATCTGAAAGTGCTGGATTAAGTACTGATGCTGTTCAAAAAGCTTTGAACATGGGTAATTGGGGATCCATTGTATTAACAGCAATTGCTGCGTATTTTCTAACAATTTATATTTTACCAGAAAGCTTAACCTTAAGAGGTTTTGAATTTACACCTAACAGAGTTTTCGGTGCTATCATGGTTGGCCTTTCTGTTGGTACATTAATGAGTCTCATT
>JBKJSZ010000018.1:0-2636 GCA_046593675.1 Ferruginibacter sp. | reverse complement strand
CTGATTTCCGTTTAAGGAATTATTTGCAATACCAGATTGAACTATAACTAGCAAAATTTCACTGGAAGATGTACAAGGAAGGGAAATTACTTTTCTGCGGATATATATCGTTGTAGTAACTGTAATTAATAAATTCTGAGTAACCGCACCGATTATATCAGTCCATGTAATGCCATCGGGACTTTGTTGCCATTGGAACGTATATGTTCCGTTGCCTCCAGTTGCAATTTGTCCAATTACATTTAAAGTTTGGCCCGAGCAAAGTGTAACTGGAGTGTTATTAATATGGTTACTAATCGTATCATAGTTATTTAAAACGATTGTATCTCTGCTGAGAGGGCAAACACTGTTAGTGATAGACCAACTGAATGAGTAGGTACCGGGTACTAATCCTGTAATTGTTGTGTTTGGGGCAGCAGGAGTTGTTATTGTTGAACCCAAAGGCCCACTTACATAGGCCCACAACCCTGTTCCCACTGCAGGAGTATTACCATTAAGAGTTGTTGTACTTGCAGCACATAAAGTTTGATCTGGTCCTGCAGCAGCTGATGTAGGAGTTAAAGCTACAATAATTTGTACCGTGTCATTGCTTGCAGGACAGTTCCCATTTATTATAGTCCATTTAAATAAATAAGTCCCAGGAACCAACGCTGTAATTGTAGTATTTGGTGAACCTGGTGTTGTAATTATAGAACCTCCTGGGCCACTGACAAAAGACCATATCCCGTTTCCTACACTTGGAGTATTAGCAGATAATAAAGTATTTGATGTACAAATGATTTGGTCAGGACCTGCATTGGAAACTGTTGGGTTATCATAAATGGTTATTACTACATCACTGAAGCTGGGAGTGCAATTGCTGAAACTGATTGTCCATCGGAATGTATAAATACCGGGAACCATGCCGGTAACAGTTGTTGTTGGTGATGTTTGAGTTGTTATGGTTGCTCCCCCGGGCCCAGCAGTCTGTGTCCATGTTCCGGAGCCTATGGCAGGATTATTACCTGCCAGAGTAACTGAAGTAGCGAGGCATAATCCCTGTGGCGCCCCGGCATTGGCAGCAGTTGGCCCTGCAACGATAGTTATGGTAACATCTGAAGAACTGATGCAGGATCCGTTAGTGATTGTCCATCGGAAAACATAAACACCCGGTACCATTGAGGTAATAGTAGTGATAGGTGAGGAAGGTGTGGTAATTGTAGCAGCACCACCACTTATTTTTGTCCACAAGCCGCTCCCAAGTACTGCTGCATTCCCTGCCATGGTAACAGTAGAGCCGCAAAGTGTCTGATTAGGTCCTGCATTGGCAGGAGTTCCGTTATCTGAAATAGTTATCTGAACATTTGAGGTACTTGGCGGACAAGGGCTGTTAGAAATCGTCCAGCTGAAAACATATATACCGGGAACCAATCCGGTTACTGTTGTACTTGGAGAAGCAGGAGTTGTTATGGTTGAACCCAAAGGGCCACTTACATAGGCCCATAAGCCAGTTCCGACTGCCGGATTATTACCCGCCAGTGTAACCGACGTAGCAGCACATAATGTTTGTGGCGGTCCTGCAATAGAGGTTGTGGGAGTTGCCGTAACCGTTATCTGCACATTTGTATTACTTGGTGGACAGCTTCCGTTGGAAATGGTCCATTTAAATAAATAAGTCCCGGGAACCAACGCTGTAATTGTAGTATTTGGAGAACCAGGTGTAGTAATAGTTCCTCCCGGCGGTCCACTTACTTTTGTCCATAATCCAGAACCAACAGCCGGAGTATTGGCAGCCATGGTTGTAGAGGTGGCACAAATGATTTGATCAGGTCCTGCATTGGAAACTGTTGGGTTATCATAAATGGTTATTACTACATCACTGAAGCTGGGGGTGCAGTTACTGAAACTTATTGTCCATCGGAATGTATAAATACCCGGAACCATGCCGGTAACAGTTGTTGTTGGTGATGTTGGAGTTGTTATAGTTGCTCCCCCAGGCCCAGCAGTCTGTGTCCAAGTTCCGGAGCCTGCGGCGGGATTATTACCCGCCAGGGTAACTGAAGTAGCCAGGCATAATCCCTGTGGCGGCCCGGCATTCGCAGCAGTTGGCCCTGCAACGATAGTTATGGTGACATCTGAAAAACTTATGCAGGATCCGTTAGTGATTGTCCATCGGAAAACATAAACACCAGGTACCATTCCGGTAATAGTTGTGGTAGGTGAGGAAGGTGTGGTAATGGTAGCTACACCACCACTTATATTTGTCCATAAACCGCTTCCAAGTACTGCTGCATTCCCTGCCATGGTAACAGTAGAGCCGCAAAGTGTCTGATTAGGTCCTGCATTGGCAGGAGTTCCGTTATCTGAAATGGTTATCTGAACATTTGAGGTACTTGGCGGACAAGGGTTGTTTGAAATCGTCCAGCTGAAAACATATATACCGGGAACCAATCCGGTTACTGTTGTACTTGGAGATGCAGGAGTTGTTATGATTGAACCCAAAGGACCACTTACATAGGCCCATAAGCCAGTTCCGACTGCGGGATTATTACCAGCCAGGGTAACTGAAGTAGCGAGGCATAATCCCTGTGGCGCCCCGGCATTGGCAGCAGTTGGCCCTGCAACGATAGTTATGGTAACATCTGAAGAACTGATGC
>JBKJSZ010000408.1:0-8143 GCA_046593675.1 Ferruginibacter sp. | reverse complement strand
GACAACGAATGAGTATTCAATAAAAACTGATTCGTTCCTGAGTTGGCTTTATATGACTGTACACTCATTCGTTCACCATTTTTATTAGAAATGATGATTTGAATTTTTTCAACTTTTGTGTGCGATGTATGGAGATACCTGTTTACATCTCCTTTAGCAGGATTAGGCGAGATGTTCATAATATCAAATCCATTTTCTTTATTCAATAAAACGAGTGTTCTGCTGACAATTCTGCGGCCATCAGCATCTGTAACCGCAATACGGTAATAATTAACACCTTCAAATGGAGAAGCATCTATTATACTAAAAGGTTGCAGGCAACGAGTTTGATCTGCCTGAATAAATTGCAATGAATTAAAAGTTCTTCCCTCAGCACTTCTTTCAATTCTCATAGAAACACCCGTAGAATTAGTGCAATTAATTTTCCAGACAAGCTTATGTTCTGTTCCATTTTTAATACCGTTGAAATATTCAATTCTTACCGGTAATGTACCTAATTCGCCGCCAATTGCAAAGGAAGTAAAAGATGTTATAGGATCAGCAGGTGCAGCAGCTCCGGTTGATCCTAAAGTATTGGTAATTCCACCTCCTGTAACATTTCCACCGAGGTTCTCCCAATTGCTTCCTATTCTTTGAACAATTTTCGTTTGTGTGGCTATCGCAATTCCCGGCGCACTTAAATTATTATAGTACAATTTTAAAGCAGAAACATTAGTAGTTCCGATTCGTATAATATCCCAATAATAATTTGTTACCTGATCTATAACACCTGGAATTAATCCGGTTGTATTATTAGGATTTGGATTGATGAAAGTTATCGTAAAAGTTGAAGCATTTGTATTGGAAGGAGTGAATTCTGCAATTGCTAATTGACCGGCATTATTGGAAACGGGAAAAAAATATATACCGGTTGAATTGGTAGCTCTCTTTATAGATCCAATCATATGGCTTGCTACTGACCCACCGGTAACTGCAATAGTTGCAGGACTTTGAATGGAAACGATTTTGTTATTCGTAATGCCATCAAAATTTCCATTTAAAAAGCTAAGTTTTGAATTCGGACTGTTTGGCAATATTAAATCAGTTAAAAGAAATACCGTTCCCGATTTATTTATTGTGATGCTAACATCATTTAATAAAGTAGCTGGTTCAAGTGATAGAGAGCTGCTTGCTGTTCCGCCCAATTCAACAACGGAGCCCGTATTGCCGCCAGTTTCTGTGATGGAGCCCGACGAAGAAATATTTCCCTTGACCAATATTTTTGTTAATTGAGAACCTGAGGCACCTCTGTTTATATCAATAAGAGTTCCGGCCGACTGAATTAAATTTCCATTAATGGTAAAAGTATATGCAGTGGTTGGACTGGTAGTAAAAATCCATGAACCAGTACCATCGTCCGTTAAAGTAAAATTATTTACGGTATAGTTATTACCTGAAAAACCACTTGTTGTGTTTGTGCAGAGTGGGGAATTAAATTCATAATTACCATAACTGCCCGCGGCACTGTTCATACTGAAAGAGGCGGGATTGGCTATTGCGCCCGTATTTAAAATAAGAGAATTTGCATCATATGTACCGGTTGGAAAAGTTCCGCCGTTTTTATATACTTCATACGTGCTGCCTGATTCCATTATGAAATTAGCCGTAGTGCCGGTGCCATTGCTGCTGGTTGGACCGTAGCGGATAATGCCGCCATTTTTAACTCTGGTAATTCCTTCTCCGGATGAATAGTTCATGCGTGATGAACTTCCGGTAATATCTAAAGTGCCATAAATTTCTGCCGTACTCCCCAGCAATATATTCAAAATGATGGTTCCTGTTCCTGTAATATTAAGCGTACAGCCGGTTGATATTTTAAATTGAGGAGACACGGTTCCGCTTCCGCCAATGGTATATGTTTTTGAAGTACTGGCATTTGTAAAATTAACCACCGCATTATTGGTGATCCATACGGAGGATGGTAAATAAGTTCCATCAATGGTGATGGTGGCATTTTTACTAATTACTATATCATCCGTATTTATGGGTACACCTGATGTTCCCAGCCCATTCGCCTGTGTGTTCCAGTTGGAGCCTGTGCTATAATTTCCTGTAGTGCCCACCCAGTAAATGGTTCCCGCTTGTAGAGATTGACAAAAAATAAGGAACAAAAGGAATGTACAAATTATTTTCATGATTTTATTTTCAGTACAAATAAAGTTACATGATTTACGCAAAGAAATTCATATTGATTAATCCGCTTTAATATTTCTGTTTGACCTTAATTTCAGAATTATTAAACAATAAGTGACGATTCTGCTTGGCATTAGTTTTTCTTATTAAATTTTATGGAAAATCAATCAACGATACCTACACAACAAACAGGCGGCTCATCTGATACAGAAGCAACATATAAAGCATCATCTATAGAAGAAGCAAAAGCATTTTTTAGAAAAGTAAAGCAAAGGTTGTTGGATGTAAATCATTGGAAAGAAGTGGCCATCATTCCATCAGCGGAATTTAATGTATGCGATCAATTTGGAAGGCCGGTAAACCGCCTGGTAAAAGAGGGTGACTTTTTCCGCATCACCATTCCAGGGCCGGGAAACCGGCAAGGAGATGGCGATGATTGGGTTAGAGTAGAATGTATCGAAGAAATACACGAAAAGGATTTGGATCAGATTTCCATAAAAGTAAGACCGTCAGTTAATCCTCAACATCCGGAAGAAACGGCTCATTTTTTTACCGAAGAAGCCACCAGTTCATTTATAGTGGAAAGAAGATCAGAGATAATTAAAGCAGCAGTTCATGGAAGGAACGAAACCCCGAATACAGAGTTGTCATCTATTACGGATAATATCAGAAATTCTGTAGTTGCTACAGTGGCCATCAGTTTTTTTTCTAAAATTCAATGGAAAGCATTAGTGAATGGTTTAATAAAAATGCAGGATGAATAAGTTTAAGAATTAGGATGTTTACAATTGCTCCAATATTCGATAATTATTCCAACTATACTTTTGAATTCCACATAAGAATCATTTTTTTGAAAGAATCCCTGTACGGTTAAATTGTTATACGCTTCGTTGACGGCATATTGAGATACATAGGTTGAATAGAAAATGAAAGGAATACTTTTTTTTCTCAAAATGGGATCATTGTCAATTTGTGTTTTGAATTCTATTCCATTTTGCCTTGGGAGATTAACATCACAAATGATGAGTAAAGGCCTTTCCGTAGTGTTGCGTAAATATTCAAGTGCATCCGGGCCATTTAAAAAAAACTTCAATTCGTTTTCAACATCATTATCCACCATTGCTTCTTTGAAAAGATCAATGTCATCTTGATCATCTTCTACCAATATAATAGGACCTGATTTAGCCATACATTTATTTTTCATGTTTTGAACAATTATCATGCTAAGAAACATCAATTGTATATTGATGAATAATACTTAAATTGGAAAGGAAACTGTTGATTTTATTACCTAAAATATAGTAAGATATGGCCATTGAAATGAATATTTCAGCATCTCGAAATAACTTTCATCAGCAGATAGGGTATTATGAAACGGATCTTTTTATTTTAAAGAATGTAAATAAGCTGGAAGCCGCTATTACAAACTATGGTGCACGATGGGTTCGAATGAACATACCTGTGAGAGGCAAAATCTATAATATAGTTGCGGGCTTCAATAGCATTGATGAATATATTAAGTCAACAGAAAAATATTACAGTGCAGTGGTAGGGCGTTATGCCAACAGAATTGCAAATGGTAAGTTTACTATCAACGACAATGCCTATGAGTTAGCAGTAAATAATTTCCCCAATCATCTTCACGGTGGAATAAAAGGTTTTCATGATGTGGTATGGGAAGTACTTTCAGCAACCGGTCATTCTATAACAATGGAATATTTTTCCGAAGATGGGGAAGAAGGTTATCCCGGAAATTTACGAATCCGTTTAACGTATACATTAACTGATAATGATGAGTTAGAGTTTTTAGTACAGGCTTCTACAGATAAAGCCACTCCGGTTAATATAGTTCATCATGCTTTTTTTAATTTAAATGGATTTGAAAATGGTGATATTTTGAATCATTTATTATCCATCAATGCATCTGATTTTACACCGGTAAATGAAACGCTCATTCCTACAGGTGAAATACGATCAGTAGCAGATTCTCCTTTTGATTTTCGAATGCAAAAAAAAATAGGGCAACACATTTTCGATAATGATGCGCAGTTGAAAATAGGAAAAGGATACGATCATAATTTTGTTTTAAATAAACCCGAACCTTTTTCTCTCGCAGCAAAAGCAACCGGCAATGTATCAGGAATTTCTGTTGAAGTTCATACGACAGAGCCGGGAATGCAATTATATACCGGCAACTTTATGAAGGGAGAAAATGTTTTAAGTGGTGGATATAAAGATGAACAATTTTGTGCATTCTGCCTGGAGACACAGCATTTTCCGGATTCGCCTAATCAGCCAAATTTCCCTTCTGCTATTTTACAGCCAGGAGAAGAATATCAGACCAAAACCGTATTTAAATTTTCGAAAGATCCTGTATAACTTTTCCTCCATCAGCAGTTTCGGCAATGTACACCGTTGTTGTTTTTCCTGTCTCTGTAAGATACTGTTCAGAAACCATTTCTGTAATTTCATTTATGGCCGTTTCTTCCATTAAATTAATAGTACAGCCGCCAAAACCTCCACCCATCATTCTAGCGCCTAATACTGCCGGATTGTTTCTCACTTTATCTACCAGAAAATCAAGTTCTTTACAACTTACTTCATATTTGTTACTCAACCCATCATGGCTCTCAAACATCAACTGCCCCAACATTTTAAGATTTCCTTTTTGTAAGTGTTCACATGCCTGAAGAAGTCTGGTATTTTCTTCCACAACATAACTGCATCGTTTATAAAGTTCCGGCTGATGTATCAATTCCTTCAGCATATATTCCTCAACATCTCTTAATGATTGAACAGATGGAAATATTTTTTTTAAGATGGAAACACCGTCTTCGCATTGCCTTCTTCTTGCATTATATTCTGAATTGGCTAATGAATGGTGAACATTGGTGTTCAGTAAAACGATTTTGTAATGCTGCAATTCAAGTGGGATCAATTCATATTCTAAAGAACGGCAATCTAATTTTATAACATGATTTTTTTTAGAAAAAACACTTGCGAACTGATCCATAATTCCGCACTGCACACCAACAAAACTATGTTCGGCTTTTTGCGACATTTCTGCCAGTGCTAACCCAGATATATTTAAATTAAATAATTCATTTAAAGCAATAGCAGTAGCGCATTCTACAGCTGCAGACGAAGACATACCTGAACCCGGGGGAATGTCTGCATCAATCACCAAATTAAAACCGCCCAATTCATACCCACTCTTTATCATTTGATCTGCAACACCTAAAATATAATTAGGCCATCCTTCTTTTGCAGGTAGTAATTGTTCTACAGATGATTGATAGTTTTGTTGGAATGCAGCAGCATGCAATTGTATAACTTTATTGTGGCTTTTACCAATGGCAACACAAGCGATTTTATTGATGGCGGCAGGTAGAACAAAACCATTATTATAGTCAGTATGTTCACCAATTATGTTCACTCTTCCGGGAGATTGCACCAACAAAAATTCCCCGCCAAAATGTTGGTTGTATGTTTCGATAACTTTTTTTTGCAGGAAATTATTTTTCATTCACAGTATATTTTGTTGGAAAAGATAATATCTAAATCAAGTTTTATGCTGAACATTTGTTCCCATTCAAATTATTATTCAATATCTGTGGAAAAAATGAGGACAGTTTAACAAATTAAACATACTACAGCTAATAACTTTCTCGTTATTTTAAAATCTAATTACTTCGTAATAAATACAACCTCTTTCATCAAATCCTGAAAACATGTCAACCCATTCTACTGTACTTGATTTGCAACTGGATCCTCAATTAGCTTTCCGATGGTCAATTGAAAGAGCCAATGCGTGGTACGAAAAATATGGCTGGATGGTTGGATGTAACTATGTACCGCATACAGCTATCAATCAACTGGAAATGTGGCAGGAAGATACTTTTGATCCACAAGTGATTGATAGAGAGTTAAGTTGGGCTGCCAAGCTCGGTTTCAATACTATCAGGGTTTTTCTTCATCACCTGGTTTGGGAACATGATCAAAAAGGATATTTAAAGCGAATTGATCAGTTTCTCTCTATCGCTGATAAATATCATATCAAAACCATGATGGTATTATTTGATGCCGTATGGAATCCATTTCCAAAAATTGGTAAGCAACCCGAACCGAAACCTTATGTTCATAATTCAGGTTGGGTTCAATGCCCGGGTTACGATGTTTTAAATGATGTAACACAATATCATGGATTACATAGTTATGTACATGGAATTGTATCGCATTTTAAAAAAGATGAAAGAGTGTTGATCTGGGATCTTTTCAATGAACCAGATAATATGAATATGGCTTCTTATAAGGATGATAATTATGCTATGCATAAAGCAGAGTTATCCATGAACTTATTGAAATTAACGATCAATTGGGTTAGAAGTATTGACCCGATTCAGCCTTTAACAATGGCGCCTTGGCAATACGACTGGAGTGATCCTTCGCAAATGACTGCACTGGATAATTACATGTTCACACATTCTGATATTATTTCCTTCCATTGCTATGAAGATAAACATGGCGTGGAAAAAAGGATTATTCAACTTAAAAGATATGGCAGGCCAATGATGTGTACAGAATATATGGCCAGGCCTTTTAAAAGTACTTTTAAAGACATTCTTCCTGTTTTGAAAAAGCATAATGTTGGATGTTATAATTGGGGATTTGTTGCGGGTAAATCGCAAACACATTGCCCTTGGGATTCCTGGAATATTGAAAATGCAAACGAGCCTCAATTATGGTTTCACGATGTATTCAAATCAGACGGACAACCTTACGATGAAAAAGAAGTTGCTTACATTGTTCGGTTTACAAAAAAACATTTAAAACTTAAGAGACCACAGGAAAAATTGAATTCCTCTCTTAATTAACAGACAGGAGAGAACAGCCTCTGATATCGCTGTTATCCAGGCGGCCGTAAATTTCAAAGTTTCCATTTGGGTGTAAACGCACCATATCATCTGTTGCAATAAAACTGCAACTGTAAAGGTTGGCAAGATCTATAATATTCGCGACACCGTTTATCAATTTGTCAGAAGGTGGATATATTTGAAACGGATCATCTTCCACTCTGGCAAATATTTTCATCCACGGAGGTGTTTTAAAAATTCCATCCTTTAACGCATAAGCCTGGGATAATAATTCAGTCATACCATATTCTGAATGAACTTCGGCTATGCCTAAACGTTTTTTAAGTATTTCATGCACTTCATACCGCGTCATTTCTTTTTTTCTGCCCTTCATGCCTCCGGTTTCCATAACAATAGTATTTTTCAGTTGAAGGGAAAATGATTCTGCAAAATCAAGTAAGGCATAGGTTACACCAATAAGCAATGTTTTTGTTCCCGACTTTTCAGTGTCTATTAAAACTTCATTTAACTCATCATGATTATGCAGAAAGAAACCACTTCTCTTGTCTGATGATTCCTGGATCAATTGTTCTGTCATATAAACCAGCGACGAATGTTTTCTTTCCAGGTACGAAGGCAATAACCCGAGGATGCACCAATCACTGATATCACCGTAAAAAAGTGAGATGGATTCTTGAAAACTTTTTTTATATATACTAAGGTCTTTTATAAAATGTTTACTGTTCACCATGCCGGTTGTTCCACTGCTTTCAAAATAAAAATCAGGTGTTTCATTCCCACAAATAACATCCTGTGTTTTGAAAAATGATACAGGTAAAAATGGAATTTGATGTAATGCTGTAATTTGTTCTATATCCTTTTTAAGTATGTCTACATAACTTTTATATAATGTATTGTGTTCGGCCTGATAACGGAAAACTTCCAGGGCTAAGGTCTCAAAATCATTTTGTGTTAACTCAAAAATTCTATTTTCCAGATCTTTATACATCTTTAGGGGAAATTAACCAGCGAATTTCAGCTATTTAAACTAACATCAGTAAATTTGAATATAATCTTGTGTATGCGTTTATTTATTTTTTGTTTTTTTTTAATGTTTG
>JBKJSZ010000287.1:0-4379 GCA_046593675.1 Ferruginibacter sp. | reverse complement strand
CTTCTCGGTTTTCAATTTCCCAAAGCACAACTGACAAATCCTGTAAAATGGACGTATACAGCAAAGAAGGTTTCTGATAAATTATATGACATTTATATTACGGCTATTCTGGATGACAAATGGCATATTTATGCACAGGATGCAGGCGAAGGGCCGGAGCCTACTTCATTTATTTTTAAACCTAATCCGCTTTTAAAACTGGATGGTAAAGTGAAAGAGAAAGGTAAACTGGAAAAATCATTCGATCCGAATTTTAATTCCACTTTAAAATTTTATTCTAAAAAAGTAGAATTTGTTCAAAGAGTAAAACTAAAATCCTACGCGGCAACCGTTTTAAAAGGAAGTGTGAATTATATGGTGTGTAATGATCACAAATGCCTTCCACCCAAAGAAATTCCCTTTACCGTAAATCTGCCATCTAAATAATAGTAATTTTAATGATCCCGAAAAATTTCGGGATTTTTTTTACCATGTTAAAAAAAATTTTATTTCTTGCAATTTTTGTTTCCGCTTATTTTACAATAAACGCTCAAACTGCTGCACCTGTTCAATGGAAAACTTCCATTCATAAAACGGGCGAAAAAACTTTCGAATTCTTATTGAAAGCTACCATTGCTAATGGTTGGCATATTTATGAGGCATCTGCAGCCATGGAAATTCCTGAACTCACATTGGAATTTGCAGATTCGTCCATCGTTAGTACAAATAAAATAGTTGAAGGAAACAAAGAAAACATTCCAGATAAAATTTTTGATGATAATAAACTCTTCGTTTATACAGATCAATTAACGGTTCGCCAGCAATTACAATTTAAAACCGTTCCTCAGAATTTACAGGTCGAGTTAAAATACAGTGCTGCCAACGATTCCATTTTCATTCCCGACGAAGTGATGCTGAATATAATTGTGGATTCTACAGCTCAACAACCTGTGAACAGAATTAAAATAAAATCTATTGATTTAAAAAATCCTGTTACCAGTTGCGGATCTGAATCATCTGTAAATATAACCGCAGAAGATACCGGGCTGATGAAATTATTTTTATTGGGTTTTTTGGGTGGCCTTGTAGCCTTATTAACGCCTTGTGTTTTTCCTATGATTCCACTTACAGTTTCGTTCTTTACCAAAAAAGCAACCACGCGTGCAAAAGGAGTAAGCAATGCATTCATCTACGGATTTTTTATTTTTCTGATCTATATTTTATTGAGTTTACCTTTTCATTTTTTAGATAAACTGAATCCTGAAATATTAAATAATATTTCTACCAATGTTGTTTTGAATATTTTCTTTTTTGTAATTTTTATTGTGTTTGCCTTTTCTTTTTTTGGATATTATGAAATCAGTTTGCCTGCACGATTTAGTAATACATCTGATAGTAAATCAGGGGCGGGAAATATTATCGGAATCTTTTTTATGGCCTTAACATTGGCGCTTGTTTCATTTTCATGCACGGGTCCCATTCTTGGTTCTTTACTGGCTGGCTCGCTTTCGGCAAATGGTGGTGCTATGCAATTAACAGTGGGCATGGGCGGCTTCGGCCTGGCGCTTGCATTACCTTTCGGCTTATTTGCATTATTTCCGAACTGGTTAAATTCCATTCCAAAATCCGGGGGTTGGTTAACAACAGTTAAAGTTGTTTTAGGATTTATAGAACTTGCTTTAGCATTTAAATTTTTATCCAATGCGGATCTGGTGATGCATTGGGGAATTTTAAAAAGAGAAATTTTTATTGGTGTATGGATCTTATGCGGAATTCTGTTAACGCTTTATCTTTTTGGTTTTTTCTCTTTCAAAAAAGAATATCAACAGAAAATATCCATAGGTAGAAAATTTTTCGGAACCGTTTCTTTATTATTTACGCTATACTTAATGCCGGGCATTACTCATACATCGTATGCTAATCTAACTTTAATCAGCGGATTTCCGCCTCCTTTAGATTATAGTATATATAAACAAACACCGCATTCTCTTACATCAAGGGATTATGAAGAAGGTCTGGCACTTGCAAAAAAAATGAATAAACCTGTTTTAATTGACTTTACCGGTTATGCTTGTGTGAATTGCCGCAGAATGGAAGAAAATGTATGGAGTAAAAATGAAGTAAAAGAACTGATGCGCCGGTTTGTGGTAATCTCTTTATATGTAGATGATAAAAAAACGTTTTCTGCCGACAAACAATTTTTATATAAATATGCCGATGGAAATACAAAGATGATCAGAACCGTCGGTGATAAATGGTCTACATTTCAAACAGAAAATTTTAATAATAATTCGCAACCTTTATATGCCATCATTAACAATGATGAAAAATTACTCAATTATCCGGTTGGTTATACACCATCGGTTAAAGAATATGCGGCATGGTTACAATGCGGTTTGAATGCCAATAAAAAAAATAACCCTTTCCGTTAAGAAAGGGTTTTATAAAGTGGGGTTAATAGGGAATATTAAAGTGCGATTTGTTTTTCAACCATCATCTTGCGAAGATTGATTAAACCATAACGCATTCTGCCAAGTGCCGTATTGATGCTGCATTTTGTTAAGCCTGCAATTTCTTTAAAACTTAAATCAGCATAGTGACGAAGTATAATAACTTCTCTTTGATCTTCCGGTAACAGGTCAATCATTTTTCTGATCTTATCATGACTTTGTTCGGCCATAATTTTTTGATCGGCACCTGCTTCTGAAAAATTCAACACTTCAAAAATATCTCTGTCATCAGAAGTTTTGATGCTTGGGCTACGTTTTATTTTACGGAAATGATCTACACATAAGTTATGTGCGATGCGCATTGCCCATGGAAGAAATTTTCCTTCGTCGCTATAACGTCCGCCTCTTAAAGTATCAATGATTCTGATAAAAACATCCTGAAAAATATCTTCCGCTAAGTATTTGTCTTTAACCAATAAATAAATTGACGTGTAAATTTTGTCTTTGTAACGAACAACTAAAACAGACAGTGCATTGGAATCACCGTTAAGATAAAGTTGTACTAATTGCTGGTCGGTAAGGTTGTTTAGAATTTTCATGACTTCTACAGTTTTTGTTTAGGATTTTAGATGAATCCAATCAAAGGAAATTTGCGTAGAAGTCTAACCTTTAGAACTTTTCGGCTTTTCACAATCATTGGATATTGGACTGCTAAAGTAGAGTTAAAACATACCAAACCAAATTTTTTTTCATGTTTTTTTTGCGTTTTTAAAAGATAGAGTAGAAGGTACAAAAATGTTAGTTGGTATTATTACTGCTAAATGTAAAACTGAATCGTAGTTTCACGATTCTCCTTTGTAATTTTAACGATTATGGCCACTGTAAGTAGTAAAAAGACGAAGATTAATAAAGAAATCAATAATGATATATACATTCAGGGTGCACGTGTACATAACTTAAAAAATGTGTCTGTTAGTATTCCACGCAATAAATTAATTGTGGTAACAGGTGTTTCAGGTTCCGGAAAATCTTCTCTAACAATTGATACTTTATTTGCAGAAGGCCAGCGCCGGTATGCAGAAAGTTTAAGTGCGTATGCAAGACAATTCATGCAGCGTATGGATAAACCTGATGTAGATTTTATTAAAGGATTATGTCCCGCTATTGCTATAGAACAAAAAGTAATCACACGAACGCCAAGAAGTACAGTGGGCAGCATGACGGAGATTTATGATTATCTCCGTTTATTATTTGCACGTGCAGGTAAAACTATTTCACCTGTGTCAGGCAGGGAAGTAAAGAAAGATGATGTGGCTGATGTAATTGGAGCTATCCAAAAATTAAAAGAGCAGGATAAAATTTTAATTCTTGTTCCTTTTAAAAAAAGCCGTAACAGAGATGTGAAAGAAGAATTGAATATTTTATTACAGAAAGGTTTTTCCAGATTGTATAATGATGGAGAGATTCTTCGCATTGAAGATCTTTTAGAAATGGAAAACCCCGAAACTTTTATTCAGTTAAAAGAAGCTGCGGAAATTTTTATTCTGATTGACCGTCTCATAAAAAAAGAATTTGATGAAGATGATATACATCGTATGTCAGATTCCATTGGTACTGCTTTTTATGAAGGCGAAGGTTCCATGCTGATGGAGATCAATAAAAAACAAAAAATATTTTTCAGTAATAAATTTGAGTTAGACGGAATTCAATTTGAAGAACCGGTTCCTAATTTATTTTCCTTTAATAATCCTTTCGGTGCGTGCCCGGTTTGTGAAGGCTTTTCACAAATCTTAGGATTGGATCCTGACCTTATCATTCCCGATAAAACCATCAGTGTATATGAAGGTGCCGTGGCTCCGTGGAAAGGCGAAAAATTAAGCGCATGGAAAGATGCATTTGTTCGTGCCGCGAAAAAATTTGATTTCCCGGTTCATAAACCTGTAATGGATC
>JBKJSZ010000214.1:0-3634 GCA_046593675.1 Ferruginibacter sp. | reverse complement strand
AGTTAATCTGCCTTTCAATTTATTTACAAAAAATTCAGTACCATAACTCCAGCCTTTTCCAAATACAAATGAATTTTCTGTATCATCCAATGAGTTCGGAGTATATCCTTCTTTGTATTCAATCTGGTTATTCATTTTTTTATAATAAATCTCCACAGATGTTTCATACATACTATTTTTGAAATTTTTGAAAAAGCCTGCCGCGTATAACCAGCTTTCCTGTGGTTTTACTTTGTACGTACTTGGCACCCAAATATCAGTAGGCAAAGTTGTACCGGAATTACTTACCAAATGAATATATTGAAGGTTTCTTGTAACGGAAGCTTTTACAGATGCAGTTTGATTAATAGACTTTCTCAAAGTGAAACGTGGCTCAAATCCACCATAGGTTTCAATCACCTTTCCTTTGTTAAACAATACACTGTCTGTTCTGTTTCCATCTATATCTGTGGAGTAAATTTTTATAGGACCAACCTGCTGAAACATGGAATACCTACATCCAATATTTACACTCCATTTTTTATCTAGTTCCCATTCATCCTGAAAATATAATGCTGCATCCCTTGCATATTTAATCTGGGCATTTTTAGGATTGAAAACAATTGAATCCTGTTTTCCGCTAACTACAGAAGGCGTGAATTTATGAAAGGTATATACTCCTCCAAATTTAATTTTATGCCTTGCATACGGATACCAATCAAAATCCTGTTTAACTGTTATATCTCTGATGCCCGATTGTAATTGTACTTCAAAATTATTTTGTGCAGCCTGAAAACTGAAATTATAATCATTATACACCAATGTTGTATTGGCGAATAATTTATTGTTGAATACATGATTCCATCTGAGCGTACCGGTAGAATTTCCCCAGGGAATATTTACATCCAGGCTTTGTTTACCATTTACAAAATCGAAAACATCCCTTCCAAAATATCCACTCAGGTAAAGCCTGTCTTTATTATTAAATGTATAATTAACTTTTGCATTCAAATCATAAAAATAATATCCACTACCATAAAACTGGCTGCTCTTTTTTATGAAAGGTTTTGCTAATGCATCTACATACGTTCTGCGTGCCGAAAGTATAAAGGAAGATTTATTTTTTTTGAGTGGTCCTTGCAGGGAAATCCGGGAGGCGATCAAACCAATACCGCCTTCTGCCTGAAATTTCTGATTGTTTCCTTCTTTCATAGAAATATCCAAAACACTTGATAATCTACCTCCATATTGTGCAGGCATTCCGCCTTTGATAAGGGATACATTTTTAATAGCGTCGGAATTAAAAATAGAAAAAAATCCAAACAAATGCCCGGTGTTATATACAACGGCATCATCCAGCATAATCAGGTTTTGATCCGGTCCTCCACCTCTTACGTAAATGCCAGCACTTCCTTCTCCGGCGTTTCTGATGCCCGGCAATAACTGAACTACTTTTAAAAGATCTACTTCCCCTAAAAATGCCGGAATTGATTTTATCTGTTCGATAGGTAAAGTGAATTTACCCATCTGCGCTGTCTTAACATTATTATCCCGTTTTCGGGAAGTAACAATCACTTCCGTGGATAATGATGTATTCACATCAATCTTAAAATTGATGACGGTATCTGAAATTAATTTCATCCGGATTTGTCCACCGCGATAACCAATGTATGAAATAAGAATATCATAATTGCCTTCCTGTAAAGTGATCGAATAAAATCCATATTGATTACTGACAATACTTTTATTGCCATTCACAGCTATAGTTGCGCCTATCAATGTTTCTCCTGAAGCTCCATCTTTTACATATCCACTGATAGTATATTTTTTTTGAGCAAAAACCGAGATTGGAAAAAGAAGAAGCAGAATTAGGATTCGCATTATTGTACAGACTTGATGGTATCCTTCACTTCTCCGCAATGTAACATCGTTGATTTGTATTTGGGATGTTGTTTTCCAAGATAAGGATTAATCACTTCTTCGCTGTTACTGATCCAGTTTGCCCCTTTATCCTCCCCAAATGCCATGGGACAATTTTGTAAATACAAGCTCTTTCCTTCATAATTAATCGCTTTAAAAAAAGCGGGATACATCAGTTCAGTGACCATGCTGAAATCTTTACGCATCTCCTCTATTTCGGATTGAGAAATGAGCGATTGAACATTTGCCTTTACATCTTCTATATTCGACTGAACCGTTTCAAAGATCAAAGCAGTATCTTTTTTTAATTCCTGAACCGGAATGCTATCGAGCAAATTTATAAACATTGCAGCATGTGTGTTGATGGCTGCCGTATCAGATTCAATGAATGCATTTTTCATATTCAGATAAGCATCAATGGCTCTGTCTACACTAACATTAAAACTGTCAGAATGTTTTTGAAGGGCTATTGGTGCTTGTTTTGGCTGTGGCGGTCCTGATTTTTTTGTTCTTAGCATGAACCAATACACAGAAAATGCAAGTAAAATCAATACAATTAACAGGAAAACCTTCTTCATTATCAAAAATTTATCGCAAAGTTAGCCACATCCTGCTAAAAACACAGTTATAAGAAAGCAGATTAAAGTAATTTTGCACCAAATTTTAATACACAACCTGATCATGCTGCTGGGATTACAAAATGTTACTTTCGAATTTGGAGCCAGAACAATCGTAGAAGATGCGACCTGGCATATACAACCCAATGAGCGGATCGGATTGATCGGCTATAATGGTACGGGTAAATCGACGCTTTTAAAAGTATTGACCGGCCAATATTCGCCTGCAAAAGGAACCGTTGAAAAAGGTAGAGAAACTACCATTGGTTTTTTACACCAGGATCTGTTAAGTTTTGATACGGAAGATTCCATTCTGGAAGTGGCCATGGGCGCTTTTGAACGCGTAAAGCAACTTGAAAAAGAAATTGAATCTATAGGCAAGGAACTGGAACGCACCGGAGATGAAAAACTGGCGCATGATTATGCGGATAAATTACATGAACTGGAAGTACTCGATGGCTACAGTATTCACCACAAAAGTGAAGAAATTTTACAGGGATTAGGATTTGCGAATGCGGATCTTCAAAAACCTTATAAAAATTTTAGCGGAGGCTGGAGAATGCGTGTGTTACTGGCAAAAATGATTCTGATGCATCCCGATGTTTTGTTATTGGATGAACCAACAAACCATCTTGATCTGCCTTCTATAGAATGGCTGGAAAAATATTTACAACATTACCAGGGCGCTGTGGTAATTGTATCGCATGATCGTTATTTTTTAGACAGAATGGTTACAAAAGTGGTGGAACTCTATCAACAACAATTGCATTTTTATACAGGCAATTATTCTTATTACGAAACTGAAAAAGCCCAACGTGTTGATATTCAAAAAAAGGCTTTTGAAAATCAACAGGATTATATACGGCAGCAGGAAAAATTTGTAGAACGATTTAAAGCAAAGGCCAGTAAAGCGGCAGCAGCACAAAGTATTGTAAAGAGATTAGATAAACTGGATCGCATTGAAGATGTGGAGATAGAAAGGCCGAATATGCGCATCAATTTTTCTATTGATAAAGTACCTGGAAGAATTTTATGTACACTAAAACATATCAGCAAAAGTTTCGGTCCTTTGAAAATTGTAGAAGATACGGAAGCTGAAATTGACCGAGGTGACAAAA
>JBKJSZ010000199.1:0-5019 GCA_046593675.1 Ferruginibacter sp. | reverse complement strand
TTTTTCCGGTGGATAATAAATGAAACCCTATTGCAATGGAAGATTGTTGCTTTTCTTTTAAAGCTTTGGTAGGATGTTCCTGCATACCGATGACTTCCGGAGCATGAACAATAGAATATTTTCCATCCGGCAAATGATGATCTGCCACATGTTTTTTGATGGCTGTTTCATCTCCAATTAAAACCAGGTGAACATCGGAATTGATATTTTCAAAATAAGCGGCACATCCTTTTACCGCTTCGAGTGGCGCAAAATCTCCACCCATCATATCTAATCCCATCCTTATCATGCCCTTTATTTACAAATGAAAAATTCCAAAATCATGATTGGTTAAACAATCTTTGATTTTGGAATGGAATACTGTACATTGGGTTAAGCTTTCAGTGGTGCCTTTTCAGCAACAAGCTTTCCTTTATAGAATAATTTTCCTTCGCTAACATGTGCACGGTGACGAACATGTGTTTCACCAGTAGTACTGTCAACACTTAATGTTGGAGCAGTGGCTTTGTAATGTGTCCTTCTCTTTGCGCTGCGTTGTTGTGAATGACGCCTTTTCGGATTTGGCATTTCGCTTTATTTTATTGTAATATTAAAAGTCAATTGTTCTTAAACTGATCTAATCCTTTCCACAAATTTCCTGCATTGTGGTCCTCATTTTTAGCTTCCATTGCTCTCAGCTTCTCTAGCACTTCATTATTGCATTGTGGTCCGCCCATTTCTTCCGGGCTACACATTTTCTGCATGGGTACACTTAACAAAACGAATTCATACAACCATGCACTCACATCAAGATGGCTTTCTGTTCGTCCAATGTAATAAACATCTGCATCTTCTTCCTGCTCGTTCATTTCTGCCGGATTTTCAACCAGCTTTACCAGCATTTTAAATTCATCCCAAAGATCTAATTGCAAAGGATTACCACATCTGTCGCAGGTAACTTTTGCTTTTCCGCCCACTTCAAACTTCAGGATCATAAATCCCTTGTTTTTTTCAAGTTTCAGCTTAACATTTGCTGAAGCATTTTCGAAGTCTATAGCGCCTTTTTCTATAAAGAACTGTTCATCTAATTCATAATCGAATTCATGAACTCCCGGCTTTAACCCCACAAAAGAAATATCAAATGCACGTTTACTAGCCATTGCGTTCCTTTTAAGGGACGGCAAAGTTACATTATTTTTATCTAAAAATCAGGAAAGATCCATCGTTTGGTATTAAATTTCTTTATAGCGGTGCATTGGTTAAATTTAAAGGAATGAAATTATCCAGAAAAACCGGGCTGGCTATTATTTTAATAGGTGTCATCATTTCAATCAGCTTATATTGTACTGATGCTGAAAGAGTTGAAACCCAATACAGTAAAGGATTCTTCCCGGGCTTTGCCGCTGCTTATCGTATTTTGTCCGGAAATATTCCTTTTAGTATTGGAGATATTTTTTATGGGATTTTTATAGGATGGCTTGTTTATAAAACCTTCCGCTTTTTTTTCAGGAAAGGGGAAAGATGGAAAAGATTTGTAAAAGGAATACTGATCATTTTATCTGTTTCCATAATTTTCGATCTTTTTTGGGGAATAAATTACAGCCGAAAAGGAATTGCCCATCAATTACAAGTTGCGCCCGCAAAATATACGGCTTCGGAACTTTCTACTCTTAATTGTGCATTGATAGAAAAAGTAAATTTTTACCGAAATCAAATAGGGGAAAGGCTTTCCTATCCGGATAGTAAAACAATTTTAAAAAATGTTCCCGATGTTTTTTTGCCGGCGGAAAAACAATTTCCGTTTTTAAAATATAAGCATTCATCTCTGAAATCTTCTCTTTGGGGATGGCTGGGAAATTATATTGGTTTTACCGGATATTATAATCCTTTTACCGCCGAAGCACAGGTAAATACAAATGTTCCGGTTTTTATGATTCCTTATATAGCTTGTCATGAAGTTGCCCATCAGTTAGGCTATGCAAAAGAAAATGAAGCAAATTTTGTAGGATATTTAGCCGCCACTTCCACCGTTGATCCGTTCTTTAAATATTCCGCTTACCTGGATTTATTCCAGTACGCCAACAGAAAAATGTATTTCATAGATTCTTCTGCTGCAAGATTGTATAAAAAAGAGTTGAATAATAATGTATTGAATGATATAAAAGAATGGGCAGCTTTTAACCGGAAATATAGTTCTCCTTTTGAACCGTTGATTTGGTGGGCATATGGAAAATTTTTAGAACAACACCGCCAGCCGCAAGGCATAAAAAGTTATGATGAAGTGATTTCTTTTCTCATCTCGTATCAAAAGAAAACCGGCAAATTATAATCACTGTAATTTGTCCGCTACCATGTTTCTAAAACTTTCGTTCTGTAAAAATTGTTTATCGAAATCCGGCATCCACTTTACCAGTTTATCATGTTCATCCTGTGAAAGGTCGTTAAAAAAATAGGCAAATTCTATTCGCAGATTATTTTTCCTGATGGTTGCGTACATGGTTTTAGTAAGTACAGAATTGGTATTGCCTTCAAACAACGCAGCAGTTTTATACAACTTCACCGTCTCTTCACTTTCCATGAATGTTTCCATTACTTCAGCTACATAATTGTAAATCATTTCTTCAAATATCCTTCGTCTGTTTAATGCTCCGGCTATCTGTGCATATTCTTTTGTAGTAGATGCGGTAAGCCTGTTGCTCCATACTTTTCTAAGCGCCGGTGTAAAATTTTTTTGTCGGAATTTGTCTTTGAATCCAGCATCATTTTCAATAGATTTATGTAATTGTTTTGCATACAGGCAATACATTTCATCCGGCATTTTATTGATCTCTTTGATCAGCGTTTCTTCTTTCTTTTTGCCATTCTGGTATAAAAACATACTGGCAACCATGCACGATAGTCCGCTGTGTTTTTGAATATCAAATGCGCGTAAATTAGAGTTGATGTTATCATAACCTAACAGATCCATCAGATAGCCGGCATTCGCTTCATCATTATACATCAGCATACCTTTAGCCACATCAATAAGTTTTACGCTATCATCTTTTATTATTCGTTTAGACTGGCCATAAGCCATCCAGTTATCGTGGTTATTATTTGCATCATCCAGGTTAGGGATAGAATATTTTTCCAGATCAGTCAATGGTACTTTCGCATCAGGATACACCATATCAGCGGCAGCTTGTTTACAAAATTCTATGGCAACCAGTAGGTGAACGCAATGTGCCAAAGGCATCATTTTGTCTTCATTTAATTTAATAAACGGGTCTCTGTTTTTTATGGCGTAAAACGACGAACGTGCTTTATTGGCAACCATAAAATTTAAAACAGAATCTTCTTTTTGTGCGAAGGCATCAACGGAAAATAAAAAACCGATGAAACAAAAAATATAAACGTTTAGGCAGCGCATAAAGGTGTTTTCTCTTTAAAATTTATTCTTCCACATCATGCTTTCAACAGGCTTGTTAGGTTGACCGCTGTATTTAGCATTGTTCTTTTGATTGTATTTCACTTCAATTTCACCATCCACGGGAAAGTAGATCAATTGTCCTACAGGCATGCCGGCATACACCTTCACCGGAACTTTCACACTGATCTCTAACGTCCAGTTTCCGCAAAAACCTACATCACCTTTTCCTGCTGTGGCATGAATATCAATGCCCAATCTTCCTGTGGAGGATTTTCCTTCCAGGAAAGGAACATGGCTGTGTGTTTCGGTATATTCTTCTGTTACCCCTAAATATAAAACATTCGGCTGAAGGATAATTCCTTCTTCACCAATTTCAAAATGATTGATGGTATTATGTTTTTTTGCATCCAGAACAGGATCAACGTAAGTGGCTAAATATTTTCCGAGATGCACATCATAACTGTTACTTCCAAGGCATTCGCGGGAATAAGGTTGTATGATGATAGTGCCTTTTTCAATTTCTTCGAGAATTCGTAAATCACTTAAGATCATAATGCGGTTTAATGTTATTTTGTAAAAATAATTTTTCATCCACTATTTTCAACTTTTACTTTTGCGCTATGCCTTTGGTTTATCAACAAAATATAAACGATTCTACCAAACTTGCAGTATGGCACATCCTCGAATCAGAAGAATTTCTGTTGAATACAGTTCCGCTTACACAGTTGATTCATCATCCTCATAAGAGATTGCAACATCTTGCGGGAAGATTTATTTTGCAACATCTTGATGCAGATTTTCCATTGAACGATATTCTTATTTCCGCGACCAACAAACCATACCTGCCATCTGGCTTCTTACATTTTTCCATTTCACATTGCGGTGATTATGCCGCAGCCATTATCAGCAAGAAAACAAGAGCAGGCATTGGTGTAGAAATTCCGAAGCATAAAATTATAAGCATTCGTAAAAAATTTATGAATGAAGAAGAATATCTATTAACGGATCAATTGAGTGAGCAACTACTGGCCACAATTATCTGGTCAGCTAAAGAAGCCGTATTTAAATGGTATGGAACCGGAAGTGTAGATTTTAAAAAACACATTCGCATACAATCGTTAACGAAGTTGAATGACCAATATGTATTGCAGGTTTTATTTTTAAAAAATGAGCATACATTTTTGAAGGTGCAAACTTTTTTTCATGAGGATTTATGCATTACCTGGCTTGCAGAATAAAGATCTCATCTTCTTAAAATAAACTTAATTCGGTTTTATTCTGAGGAATCTGAGGGAACTTGCACACTTATGAAAAAGATGCTCCTCCTTTTGATGTCTGCCGTTGTGATGCAATACTGTATCGCACAAACGACAGCGCCCATAGCAATTCATTCTTATTTTGTTTCCGCACAAAAAGGAGAACATATACCGGCAGAAAAGCTTCGGGAAAAATATACGCCGCTTTCAGACATGATAAAAAATGGTTTTACATCTTACAGCATTGTGTACAATTCTCATAATGTTGAGGGAAATATCATCAGATTATCGGGTGCCATATTTGTTCCGGATACCGATTCCTCTCATCCATTATTGACATATAATCATGGAACCATATTTCCCTCACAAGAAAAA
>JBKJSZ010000166.1:0-4710 GCA_046593675.1 Ferruginibacter sp. | reverse complement strand
GTTTCAAGAGAGAGTGTAGATGGACAAATACCAAATTCAGTTAAATATGCTTTTTATATTGGTGGAACTATGTTCCTGCTTTCTGTGTTGTATACGATATTCAGCACTAAAGAATATCCACCTGCCGATATAGATTTTAAAACCAAAGTGAAAGAGAGTAACAAAGGTTTTGGCGGAGGAATTAAAGAGATCAGCCATGCTATTACCAATATGCCAGTGAAGATGAAACAACTGGCACTTGTTCAGTTTTTTACATGGCCCGGATTGTTTCTTATGTGGTTTTATTACAGCACCGCCGTGGCGAGAAATGTTTTTGGTGCCGCTTCTGAAACTGATCCAATTTATACCAAAGGAGTTGAATTTGCAGGGCTTACACTTTCCTTTTATAATGTTGTGGCATTTATGTTTGCATTGCTCATCCCTGTGATTGCAAGAGCCATGGGAAGAAAATTAACGCACGCACTCTGTCTTTTTTGTGGCGCTGCCGGGTTGATTTCTGTTGGCTTTGTATCCAACCATCTAATGCTCTATGGTTGTATGATTGGTGTGGGGATAGCCTGGGCTAGTATATTATCAATGCCCTATGCCATGCTCGCCGGAAGTTTACCTGAAGATAAAATCGGGTTGTACATGGGAATTTTTAATTTCTTTATTGTTTTACCGGAAATCATCGCTTCTTTGTTTTTCGGTTGGATAATGACGCACATGCTGGATAACAATCGCATGCTTGCGGTGCAGATAGGCGGCGTTCTCATGATTGTTGCGGGAGTGTTGTGCTACTTTATTGTAAAGGAAGATCACAATGATAAACGTAGCATGAAAATTACGGAAGAACCGTTGATCAAATCAACTTTATGAAATTAATTATTTCTTTTTTTCTTCTTCTGTTCTCGTTGCATGCAGCAGCTCAGGAATTTACTGTATATCCAACCAACTGGTGGGTGGGCATGAAAAATCCTACTCTTCAACTGATGATCCATAAAAAAAATATCGGGTCAGTTAAAAATATTAAGGTTAACAGCAAATATGTTTCGCTAAAAAAAATCAGCAGGGTTGAAAATAAAAACTGGTTGTTCCTTGATCTGATCATAAGTGCCTCTTCAAAAAGTGGAGCATTTGATATTCTGCTTGACAAAGAAAAGATCACGTACGTTTTAAAAGAAAGAAGAAAAAAAGAGAATGGAAGATCACGGATCAGAGGAATTACATCTGCTGATCTGGTATATCTTATTATGCCCGACCGATTTGCTAACGGCGATACCGCAAACGACCGCATCACAAGCATGAGAGAATTGGAGAATAGCCGTGATTCGCTTAAAGGCCGTCATGGTGGAGATCTTCAGGGCATCGTTGATCATCTGGATTATATTCAGGAAATGGGTGCAACGGCACTTTGGTTAAATCCTGTATTGGAAAGTGACCGGCCGCGGGAATCATTTCATGGTTATGCTTTTACGGATCATTATAAAATTGATCCTCGCTTCGGTGGAGATGCGGCCTATCATAACTTAATAGAAAAGGCACATTCAAAGGGTTTAAAGATCATTCAGGATGCAGTATATAATCATGTTGATGTACATCATGTGACGGTTACAGATCTTCCCATGAAAGACTGGCTCAATCAATGGTCATCGTATCATAATACTACTTACAAAGATCAGGTACTCATGGACCCTTATGGATCTGCGTTTGATAGACATTTGATGAGCGAGGGATGGTTTACACCTCTTATGCCTGATCTGAATCAAAAAAATAAATTTGTTGCAGAATTTCTGATCCAGCATGCAGTATGGACAACCGAGAATTTCGGAATTGATGGATGGAGAATTGACACGTATGCATACTGTGATCTCGCATTCATGAACCGTTGTAATAAACGTTTATTGGATGAATATCCACAGATCGGAATATTCGCGGAAACATGGGTTCATGGAATGACTAACCAAAGTTTTTTTGTAAAAAATAATTACACAAAAATTTTTAACTCGAACCTTCCCGGCGTTACAGATTTTCAGTTGTATTATGCCATGAATGATGCGCTCAATAATAAATACGGCTGGACGGAAGGCATATCTAAACTCAATCTTACATTGGCTGCTGATTTCGTGTATGAAGATGCCTACAGGAATTCCATCTTTTTAGATAACCACGACCTTACGCGTTTTTACACAGTAATGGGTGAACGGCTGGATAAATTCAAAATGGGTATCAACTGGTTACTGACTCTGCGTGGTATTCCTCAGTTGTATTATGGAACGGAGATTTTGATGACGGGTTCTACTTATCCTACGGATGCATTAGTGCGCAAAGATTTTCCTGGTGGATGGCATGCAGATCCTGTAAATAAATTCAACAGCAAAGGGAGAACGGTTGATGAAAACGAAGCATTTAATTACATAAAAAAATTAGCGAATTTCCGTCGCACCTCCACAGCATTACAAACGGGCAAATTAATGCAGTTTGTTCCTTTCAATGGGCTGTATATATATTTCCGGTATAACGATACACAAACCATCATGGTTGTTTCAAATACGGATGATAAACCGTATGTCTTGGATATGAAAATTTACCAGGAACGAATGAATGGATATCATACACTTCGGGATATTATTACAGACAAAGAAATTTCTTTACAACAAGACGTTATCATTCCTGCTTATGGAAGTGCTGTATATCTGTTGAGTAAATGATTATTTCAACATTATTTCTATTTTCAACGGCTTACCTGTATAAAAAATTTTGGCTGGCATTGCCGAATAACGCTTTCCATTCACCCTGTAAAATGTAAACTTTTCACCCGCAACTGAAAAGGTAAGCGTTCGGTTGAAATGTTTATATGTAGAACCTGGCATTACTGTAATAATAATTTTTTTTCCTGACGTAATACCGGAGAAGTGGATCAATTCATATTTTTTATCTGCCACCGTATTATTAGTAACTCCATCATCATCAAACATCCTGTATTGTGAGATTTTATTGGAAGGATAATATTTTATATGAATTTCCTTACCCGAATAGTCTGCGGTGTTTTTAATGACAGGAGCATCGAACATGGGTAAAAAGGAACCTTCTTTTACAAACAATGGAATGTCTTCTAAAGTTACCGCTTCGCTGATCCAGCGATTTCCTGTTTGTTGCTGATCTGTATGAAAATTGTACCAATTACCCGAAGGAAGGTATAAAGATTTGGTAGTTGCTTTGGGTTCAGTTACAGGAGCAACAAGCAGTGCGTCACCCCACATAAACTGATTGGAAGCTTTATAAAGATTATCATCACCATTTTCATAAAACATCGGGCGCACCAGCGCATTGCCGTACTTCGCCTGTTGATACGCAAGTGTGTAATTGTAGGGTAATAATTTATACCGGAGATAGGTATAATTTCTAACGATGCTTTTAAAAGGTTCATCATACAATGCTCCTTCTGATGGAATATCTTTTACTTCAGGAGCCAGGTCGCCAAGCGCTGTGCCATGAGGACGTAGAATGGGAGTGAATGTTGCGAATTGAATCCATCTTGTGTATAATTCAGCATCTCCATCTCCCAAAGCAAAACCGCCCGCATCCGCATGTATATAAGGAACACCACTTATGCTCATACCTAACATTACCGGAAGTTGTGACTGTAAACCGCTCCAGCTGCGTCCCACATCACCACTCCAGGGGAACACGCCATATCGTGAACTGCCGGCATATCCACTTCTGTTTAAATTAAATAAACGAACGGAAGGATATTCTTTCGCATATTTATCAAACAACATTTTATCCCAAAAATGTCCGTAAATATTATGTACTTCATCTGCTTTAAATAGCCGCTTAAAACCAAGATCTTTTAAATTATGCATCATTTCCGCCGGATGCCTTTCGGGTTCACCAAGATCACCCCACCAGCCTGCAACACCTCTCCGTAACTGCATTTTATATTTTTTCCAGAACCAGTCCTGTGCATCTGTACGAAATATATCCAGTAAGCCACCTTGGCCAAAATAAAAATCCGTAATTAAAAAAGGTTTTCCCGAACTATCTACTGCATGATAACTTTTTGATGTGGAATAGTTAGGCGTAGTATTCAACACAAATGGTTCGGTGATGATAATCGTTTTTATTTTTTGTTTATCCAATTTGCGGATCATATGTGTGGGATCAGGCCATGCATTTTTATTCACCCAATCCAGGTTTCCCATAGTTCCTTTAATACTGTCGCCAAACCAAAATAAATCAAGTATTAACGCATCAACAGGAAAATTTTCCTGCTGCATTTTCTGAAGTATACCGGATAATTGTTTCTCTGTTCTGTAACCAAATCTGCTCATGAAATTTCCAAACACCCAACGCGCAGGCACAGGTTGTGTTCCGGTAAGCAACTGAAATTGCGTTAAGATTTCTTTGATATTGTTGCCCTTTATTACATAGAAAGAAAGTTCACCGGAAGATGCACCGTATTCCAGAATATCCGGATTTTTTTTTCCGATATCAAGATAGCTTTTCGATGGATTATCAAAAAAGATTCCATAACCTTCAGAAGATAAAATAAAAGGCACTGAATAATTCAGGTTTTCTGCATTTATTCCATAAGCATAGTTGGGTTGGTTGTATAAGTTAAGCCTATAACCTCTTCTATCCATTGGCACAGCTCTTTCTCCAGAACCGAAAATTTTCTCCTGAGGTTGCAATCTGAATGTGAATCCTTTATATCCATTGTTGTCGAAA